>JAUNHF010000015.1 GCA_030524065.1 Deinococcus sp. | reverse complement strand
GCACTCGTTCCGCCAAGCCATCACGCGGGCGCGGGCCTCTGGGCCGGTCACCGCACCGTTGGCCTCGGCGCTCCCATCCTCCCTAAGCGCCGCCACTTTGCCGTCCAGCGTCATGGCGTACTTGTAAATCACAAAGGGCCGGCCCCGCAGAATGCGCGAGCGGAACCCGGCCTGCTGGCGCACCGCCTGCGCCTCCAGCACGCCGGTCTGCACGGCGATGCCCGCCGCCCGCAGCCGCTCCAGCCCACGCCCACCGACCAACGGGTTGGGGTCGCTGGCGGCCACAACCACGCGGCCCACGCCCGCCGCAATCAGGGCATCGGCGCAGGGCGGGGTGCGCCCAAAGTGGCTGCACGGTTCCAGCGTCACATAGGCCGTGGCCCCGCGTGCCCGCTCGCCCGCGCCGCGCAGCGCGAAGACCTCGGCGTGCGGCTCGCCGGCTTTGGGGTGAAACCCGCGCCCGACCACTGCGCCGCTGCCCGCCTCCACAATGACGCAGCCCACCGGCGGGTTGGGACTGGTGCGGCCCAGCCCACGCGCCGCTTCGGCGAGGGCCTGGGCCATGTAGGATTCGTCCCGGTCCGGGGAATATTCCGTAAATTCTGTGTTCACAGCTGGCAACGCAGCCCGCCGGGGTAAGGCGGACGGTGCGTTTCCCCTTTCTCCCATCCAGACTTGTGAAGTGGCAGCGCGTCTCCGTGTTTGGGGGTCATGGCTCAGGGGCGGCCCCTTGCCTGTGTCCCATACGGCGCGTCTTTCCATGCTTCAGTCACTGTCGGCCCCAGAGTTGCACTGGGTCGGGCCTGCCCGGTTATGGAAAGTCGGCAGGCTTCGCGGGCTGAGGCTGCCAAGTAGAGCGCACACCAGAACACGCGTAGGACGTGACTGTTCTTCGCTCCGCTCAGGGCTGGCAGGACAGCCTGCCAGCCTGCAGCGAACACCGCCGGTGGGGAATCTCACCCCGCCCCGAAAGAGGGTTGCGCGTTCCTTTGCCCCTGTGCCGCCCCGGATGTCTCCCGGATGCGGCGGGCTTGAAACGTCCCCCGCATGTTACCCCTTGCCCAGCGGGATAGATGGTCAGCGCCGCTCACTTGGCCCCGGCTTGGGCAACTCGCTCAGGGACAACTCACTCAGGTACGCAGGCGGCACGCGGCCAACCAGCCAGACGCCGTTCTCGGAGCGGTAAAAGGCAAAACCGTCCGCGTGCATCCGCGCTGCGTCTACCGTAAACAGCAGCGGCCAGCCCCGGCGCAGGCCCACCTTGAGGGCCGTGCCCGTATCGGCGCTGAGGTGGACATGGTGGCGGCTCATTGCTTTGAGCCCGTGCCGCTGGATGCCTACCCGCGCCCCCTGATAGCTGCCGTGATACAGCGTGTCGGGCGGGATTTGCGGCGTCAGGCCCAGGTCCACCGGCACGCTGTGGCCCTGGTGGGCACGGATTTTGTCACCGCTTTCGCTGAGGCCAAAGCGGCCCTTGTCGTCGGCGCGCACGACCTGCTCCACCTGCTCCCGCGTGACCTTCAGGTGCGCCAGCAGCGGCTCCAGCGGCACCCAGCCGCCGCGCTCCAGCGTCAGGCCCGCTTCATGGGGAGCGTGGCGCAGCAGATAGGCGAGGCGCCCTGAGAGTTGGCTGGGGTTCATTTGGGCCGGTAGTGCTGAGCGGGGCGGCCTTCGGCGTCTTTCCAGACATCCCAGCCGTTTTTAGAGCCACCTGAAACGATGCCTGCGGCGCGACTTGGCGTTTTGCAGTCGTGGTCATGCTGAAACACTAAGAATTCACCTTCTTGGCATAAAATGCCGCTTTCTATCAACTGATCACGCTCACGCCTGATGCCCTCGGCGTACTCCTTCACCTCACTAACCGCCTGGCTTCCGGCCAACACAGTGCAGCGGCCTGTACCCGGGTCAAGCAGAGCCGCAGCTTGGCCGCCATACGCCGAGTAATAAAGTTTGACGTTTGGGGTGCTATGGACGGAACCTAAGGATTGTTCCTCTCTCCCCACCAGCACGTCCCGCTCCGCTTCGGTCAGCCGTCCCATTTTCACAGCGGCCTCGGCGGCTTTTTCAAACGTGGCTATCTCGAATTCAGCCTGGGTCTGCTCGACCACAGGCCGCTTTTCGCGGCGAATGCGGGCCTCGTCGCGGCGCTGCTGCTGACGCTGGCGCACGGTCTGTATGGCGCCCGCAAAAGTGTCCTGTGCCCAGATCTCGGCGTCCAGCAGGCCAAAAAAATCGGCGGCGAAGCTGTCTCCCTGGCCCATCTCGACTTTGAGTGCCACGCGGTCCTCCCATTTGCCGGGCAGGTGCTCATCTATCACCACCCACACCCGGCCGTTGGTCACGATGGCCCAGCGGCTGCCTTCATTGACCGCGTAGGTGGCGGCTTGCTGGTACTCCCTGGGGCCGACCGTGACGCCCATGCCCTTGATCTCCAGCGCGAATTTGCCCTGGCCCCGGCGAATCAGGAAATCGGCGCGGTGGCCGGTGACGTTGGTTTCTTCGGGCACCACTTCCAGCGGGTTCCAGATATCGAAGCCCGCCGCTTGCAAAAGCCGCAGCACGATGCACTGGCGCACGACCGCTTCGCCCGGTGGGTCATCCAACCAGGTCTGAATGCTGCTCAGGGCCTGCTCGACATCGGCAAGGGACATTGGGGCAAGTATAGGGGGGCCGCGCTGGGGCGCAACTGAGCGTTTCGCCCGGCGAAAGCTCCGGCATCTGAGCTAAGCTGCCTGACGTGTGCTGCGGCCCCAGGGCTGCGGCAAAGCGGCCAGGGCCATCTCCCGCAGCAGACCTCTGTACAGGTCACGGCGCTGCGGAACACCGCCCCGGCTGCCAAGGAGTCAAGATGCGCAAGTTCTATACCTCTGAATCGGTGTCCGAGGGGCACCCCGACAAGCTGGCCGACTTTATTTCCGACTCGATCCTGGATGAATTTCTGCGCCAGGAACCCACTTCCCGCGTGGCGGTCGAGACGCTGGTGACCACCGGCATGGCGGTGGTGGCCGGTGAAGTGCGCGCCCAGGAAGCCCACGTGGACATTCAGCGCACGGTGCGCGAAGCCGTGCAGCGCGTGGGCTACACCCGCGCCGTGTACGGGTTCGATGCCGAATACAGCGCCGTGCTGGTGGCGATTCATGAGCAGAGTCCCGAAATTGCCGGCGGCGTGGACACGTCCGAAGAGTGGCGCGAGATGTCCGAAGCCGAGCGCCAGAAGCCCGAGCACGCCGAATCGCAAATCGGCGCGGGCGACCAGGGCCTGATGTTTGGCTACGCCACCGACGAGACGCCCGAGCTGATGCCCCTGCCCATCAGCCTGGCGCACGGCCTGACCCGCCGCATCGCGGAGCTGCGCAAAACCGGCGAACTGCCTTACCTGCGCCCCGACGCCAAAGCGCAGGTGACGGTGGTGCGCGACGGCGAACCGCACGACGCCAAGGAAACCTGGGTGGACACCGTGGTCATCAGCGCCCAGCACGACGAAGACATCACCAACGAGCAGCTGCGCGCCGACCTGGAGCGCCTAGTCATCCGTCACGTGATTCCCGCCGACTACCTGCGGGCAGAGACCAAGTTCTTCATCAACCCCAGTGGCAAGTTCGTCATTGGCGGCCCACACGGCGACACCGGCCTGACCGGGCGCAAAATCATCGTGGACACCTACGGCGGCGCGGTGCCACACGGCGGCGGGGCTTTTAGCGGCAAGGACCCCACCAAAGTGGACCGCTCGGCGGCCTACTACGCCCGCTACATCGCCAAAAACATCGTGGCCGCTGGGCTGGCCCGCCGCGCCCTGGTCGAAATCGCCTACGCCATCGGCCGGGCGCACCCGGTCAGTTTGCGGATTGACACCTACGGCACCGGTTTGCTGGCGAACGATCAGCTGACCGAGCTGGTCTGGCAGCAGTTTGACGCCCGCCCGCAGGCCATCATCCGCCAGCTGGATTTGCAGCGGCCCATCTACGCTCAGACGGCGGCCTACGGACACTTTGGCCGCCCCGAGTTCCCCTGGGAGCAGACGGACCGCGCCGAGGCCCTTCAGGCAGCAGCCCGCGAACTGGGCGCCGAACTCTAAGGGGGCGCTGCGTAGCAGGATGTAGGCCGCAGGCGACTGGAATGCTCCGTCGCCTGCGGCTTCTTTTCTGCCCTTTCGTCTGCCCTTTGCCCTTGACCCTGGACCGCAGCCCCTTCTTTTTCCCCTCCGCTTCTGCCCCCAGTGCCTTAGACTGCGGACATGCATCCCATCACCGTAACTGTCGGTTCCGTGACCCGTGAGCTGCCCACCGTGCAGGTCGGGGCGGTCAAGCGCGTGCCCCTGGTGGAATTCCTGGGCGACAGCGAATTTACCAAGGCCACTGCCGAGGCGATGCTGCCGCTGCTGGACCCAGGAGCCGAAATCATGCTGACGGTGGTGACCAACGCCCTGCCGCTGGTACACGAGCTGAGCGACCGCTCGGGCCTGCCCTACGTGGTGGTCCGCAAAAAGCGGCGCACTTATATGCAGGACCCGCTGATTCAGGATGTACCCAGCATGAGCCTGGGCGTGAACGAAACGCTGTGGCTGGACGCCCGGCACGCCGCCCGCCTCAAGGGCAAGCGGGTTCTTATCGTGCAGGACGTGGTGGCTTCGGGCGGCACCGGCGCGGCGCTGGCCCGGCTGGCTGAGCGGGCCGGGGGACAGGTGGTGGGGTATCTGGCCGCCTTCCACTACGGCGGCCGCGAGCGCACCTTCGAGCTGAAAACTTTGCAGGAACTGCCCTCCAATCAGGGCTGAGCCGCAACGGCGGGGAACAGGCCCCTGTGCCCCCTACATTCGCCCGGCGCACCGCTGCCTATAGTGCGGGCGATGCGCTTTTTGCTGCTGATTCTTCCGCTGCTGGTGGGCTGCATGACCGTCACGGTGCAACCAGCCCGCACCACTGGGCTGAAGTTCGGCGCCCCCGCGCCCGACGTGGTGATTCTGGGGATGTCGGGCCACTGTGCGCCGCCCTGCGCCGCGCCCGGCGACAACTACGACCTCTTGGCCCACAGCGGTACGCTGGACCGCCTGGCCGACGCGGTGGCGGCCGCCGGCTACAGGGTGCAGGTGGCCGGCTACACCTCCAATGCGCAGGAGGACTACGGCTCGGCGCGGGTCAGCCCCCGGCAGCGCGGCTGGCCGGCCCTGCGCCGCGACTATGCCCGGCTACGTGAGGAATGGGGCGACGACCCGCCCCGCGTGGTGCTGGTGGGCCACTCGCACGGGGTGCCCTGGCTGCATCAGCTGGTGCGGCAATTCCCGGAGCAGCCGGTGGCGGCCCTGCTGGACATAGACGGCGTCTGCGAGCTGTGGAACCTGGACCACCGCGCGGCCCTGCTGGAACTCTCCCCTGCCCTACGCGGCCAGCCGGACATCGCTCAGGCTTGCCAGCCGCTGCCGGGAGCCCCCTGGCTGGGCGGCGTGCGCCTGGGCCCCAAAGACCTGGTGCCGTGGCATGTGGAACGCGGGCTGGAAGTCCACTCGGTGCAGGGCGGATATGTGCCCGACCCGGCCGGCAATTATCCGGTGAACGTATTCTGGGACCGCACCCCCAACGTGCGCCCGGATGGCTCGCGCTGGGGCCTGACCGTGGGGCGCTCAGTGCTGGAAGGCCACTCGCACCTGGCCGACAGCGAGAGCCGGGGCGTGCGCTGGCTGGCGCAGGAACTGGGCCGACTGGCGCAGGGGTGGCGGGCGCAGGACGCAAAACACTAGCGGCCCATAGAAAGGGGCCGGTGGCAACAGCTCACCACCGACCGGGTCTATCCGGGGCAGCCTCTTAGAAGGGAGTGTCGTCCTCGGCGGGGGCAGGAGCAGCGGCGCGGGGGGCGGGCCGCTGAGCCGTCTGAGCGGCGCCCCGGTTCGGCTGACCGGCCTGATTCGTCTGACCTACCTGGGCCGGGCGGGCCTCACGCGGCCCGCTGTGGCCTGCGCTCTGGCCCTGCGGCGCGGCGAAGCGGTCCTGGCGCTTGCCCCCACGGAACATGGCGAGGGTCACGTACTCAATTTCGCCGTCGGCCTTTTCGCGCAGGTGTTCGGGGTCGGTAGGCTTGGCACCCCGGCTGTACTTGACCGCTTTGGGCAGCTTCAGCTTGCGGCTGTCCACCGCTTCCAGCTCGCGGCGGCGGTAGGCGTGGCCCCGGTGCAGAATCATGACCTCGCCTTCGGGGTTGGTCCAGGCACGCGCCCCAATCAGCGACCAGTCAAAGTCGGGCTCGTTGTCCAGCGGAAAGACAAAGCCACCTGCTGGCACCTCGCCGCTGGTCCAGCCCAGGCGGCCGTAGTGGCGCTGAACGTCCAGCAGCTGTTCGGGACGCTCCACGTCCACCGTGACTTTGGCCCCCAGATCGGTGATGAATTCAATGTGCAGCATGCTGCCTCCTTATGTAAATAACATAACACGCTTTATAGGGTTTGTACACCGCATAGTAGAGGGTTTAGAAGGCCACCGGCTGCCAGGTGGGGTGCAGCAGGATTTCGTCTATCCGCACATGCTTCGGCGCGCTCAGAGCGTACAGCACCGCCTGGGCGATGTCGTCGGGCTTCAGCCATTCCTGCTTCTCGGGGGTGCCCTGCTGGGTGTCACCAAAGTAGGTGTCTACATTGCCCGAGCGAATCTCGCTCACGCGCAGGCCGTATTCGTGTCCTTCATAGGCCAGGGCCTGGGTGATGGCGCGGGCGGCGTACTTGCTGGCGGTGTACAGCCCACCGCGCGCGAAGGTGCGGGCGCTCACGTCGCTGGTCACGTTGACGATGGTGCTGCTTTCCAGCGTGCGGAAGTGCGGGACAAAGGCGCCACTGGTCAGGATGACACCCAGCACATTGGTGTCCATGATGCGGCGGTACTCGTCAGGGGTGATGTCTTCTACCGGCATGAAGCTGCCCACGCCCGCGTTGTTGACCAGGGCGTCGGCTCCGGCGGCGATGGCGGCGCCAGCAAAGGCGCGCACGCTGCTCTGGTCGGTCACGTCCAGCGTCATGAACTGGACCCCGGCAATGTCGGGCACGCCGCTCAGGTCCCGCGCTCCGGCCACCACCTGCGCGCCCTGGGCGGCCAGCACTTCGGCCACGCGCAGGCCGATGCCCCGGCTGGCTCCGGTCACGGCGACGGTTCGTCCTTGTAGTGTTGCAGTCATGGGAGGCAGTCTAGGCCCCTGCCCATGCCGTCCAGTGCAGCGGCAGCTTTACCGCTACCTCACAGGCCACGCGCCCGGCCCAGTTGCGCTGTTGCTGTGGGGCCAGGGCGCTCAGCTCAGGCGTGAGCAGCATGCCCAGCGCTTCCAGCACCGCCAGCGCTGCGTAAGGCCGCGCCCGCTCGCCGCCGTCCAGCACCTTGAAGGCGACGCCCAGCGGACCGTGGGGCGATTCGCGCAGGCCCAGGCCATAAAAAGCCTCGGCGCCCATTTTGGTGACCAGGCCGGGCACCAGCGGCATCAGGTCGGTGTCCAGCCGGCCCGGTCCGGCCACCAGGTCAGGATGCGCAGTCATGGCGGCGAAAATGCGGCTCAGGGCGGCGTCCAGCTCATCACCCTGCGGCTCAGCGGCGGCCAGCCGGGCAAAGATGCGGGCCATTCCGTGCAGCGGCAGGGCCAGCGCGGGCACGCTGCACCCGTCGGTGCCGGCGTGGATGGCATTCAGCGGCACGTCCGCCAGTTCCGCGTGCAGTTCCAGGATGCGCCGCTGCAAAGGATGTTCCGGCTCGGTGTAGCCCTCGCGGGGCCAGCCACGCTGCACACAGGCCAGCAACATCCCCGCGTGCTTGCCCGAGCAGTTGTGGTGCAGCGGGGTGGGCGCCGCGCCGCGCCGGATCAGCTCGGCGGCGGCCTGCGGGTCAAAGGGCGGGTGTGCCCCGCAGCGCAGGTCAGCCACCGTGCTCCCGCTGCGGGCCAGCAATTTCTCTACAGCGGCCAGATGCGTGGGCGTCCCGGCGTGACTGGCGCAGGCAATCGCCAGTTCGTCCAGCGGCAGCTCGGGTGCGGCCAGGGCCAGCGGCAGCGCCTGCACCGGCTTGCTGGCACTGCGCGGAAACGTGAGCAGTGCGGGGTCGCCGCAGGCCGCTAAGACTTGCCCCGCCGGGTCCACCACCGCCAGATGAACTTCATGCCGGCTTTCGGCCAGGCCGCCGCGCTGAAACGTCACCTCGGCGGAGGCGTACTGGGTTGTAGGGGACATGGGGGCAGTATAGGGGCGCAGGGCTCGTGCTCAGCCCCCTCCCAGCTCCTCGACCCCAGCCAGCGCCGCCCGCCACCGGCTGAACTGGAAGAACTCCGTCCCGACCAGCTCACCCTGGACGTCAAAGTCGAGCAGCAGCGGGCCACCGTCCTCCCCGGTGCCAGCGCAGGGTGATGTAGCCCCTATTCACCTCAGAGACCCGTGCCTGTCGCCTTCACCCCTCCCGCAGCTGCCCGCGCAGAAACTCCATCAGCCCGCCGATATACTGCGCGTCAAAGCGGAACTCGGCTCCGGCGGCGGCGTACAGCTCGGGCACCGGGCGGGTGCTGCCCAGGCGCAGCGCCGCCTTGTAGCGCTCCAGCGCGGCGGCGGGGTCGGCCTGCGCCCCACGCCAGATGCTGACGGCGGCCAGATAACACATGGCGTACTCGATATAATAAAACGGCACCTGAAAGATGTGGTAGTAGTGCCAGCCCTGCGCCCGCACGCTTTCGTCCAGGCCGTCCCAGTTCACGAAGGGGTGGTACAGGCGGTCCAGCTCCAGCCACTTGGCGTTCAGGTCGTCTGCCGTCACGTCCTGCGGGGCGTCCACGTACAGCCAGTGCTGAAAAGCGTCCATCTGCGCGGCCCAGGGCAAAAAGGCCACCACGCCCAGCAGCAGTTGGCGGCGGTAGCGGGCCAGGTCTTCGGCACTCAGGGCGTGGCCCAGGTGGTCCAGCGTCAGGAATTCCATTGCCATGCTGGGAATCTCCACGAACTCAATTGGGCTCCAGCGGTTCCAGGTGAGCGGCTGGCTGCCCCCCGAATAAAAGCCGTGAAAGGCGTGGCCCACCTCATGAAACAGCACCCGCACGTCCTCGGCGCTGCCCACCACATTCATCAGCACAAAGGGCTGGTTGGTGACCGGGAAATAGTTGCAGTAGGCGTGCGGCATCTTGCCGGGGCGCGATTCCAGGTCCAGCAGGCCCTGTTCGCGCATCTGGGCGAAGCGGTCGCTCAGGCCGCTGTCCAGGCCGACAAAGGCCCGCTGCGCCAGCGCTTCCAGCTCGGCCCCTCCGGAAAAAGGCTGCATGGGCGGGCGCCCCTTTGGGTCCAGCAGGCCCGACCGGTTGTAGTCCCAGGGCCGCACCGAGTCCAGGCCCAGCTCGGCGGCGATGGCCTGCACTTCCTGCGCGGCCAAGGGCACCACCTGCTCGGCCACCGCGCGGTGAAAGTCCAGGCACTGCTCGGGGCTGTAGTCCACCCGGTCCAGCTCGCGCCAGCGGTAGGCGCGGAAGTCGGGCAGGTCGGCATTGGCGGCCAGGCGGCGGCGGGTCTCCAGCAGCTCCAGCATCAGCGGGTTCAGCTCCTGGGCCAGCGCCTGATTGCTGTGGGCCAGCGCCCGCCAGGCGGCTTCACGTTCGCTGCGCTCAGGGCTGTCCAGCCGGGCCTTCACCTGCGGCACGGTCAGTTCCTCGCCGCCCAGGGTCACTTTCTGGTTGCCGGTCAGCTGGGCGTGGCGGGTGGTCTGCTCCGAGTGGACCACGCCCAGCTCTACGTTCGCCTCACGGAACAGGCCTGCGGCGTCGCGCACGCGGCGGTACAGCAGCTCGGTGTCGGGCGCCGGGCGGTAGCCGGGCACCGCCAGCCACTTTTCCTTGAGGGCCTGCTCGGCTCGCTGGGCCGGCGGGACCACCTCGGCCATAAAGCGGCGGTGGCGCTCCTGCACGGCGCCGTCGTCCGTGTGCAGGTCGGCGCAGATGCTCAGGCGGTTGCCGGTGCCTTCCAGTTCGGCGGCCAGGTCTGACCACTCCCGCAGCCACTCGGGCACGTCTGCGGCGCTCAGGGGGCGCTCCAGCAGCGCCTGATAACGGGGAGCGAAGTGCGCCCATTCACTGGCTGCGGCAGACACCTCCAGCGTCTGCTCTACTTGGTCTGATGGGATCATGGGCTACAGTCTATGCCCCCCCAGCGTGGCGGCGTTGCTAATCTATAGGGCGTGCGTGTTTTGCTCCTGTCCGATATTCATGCCAACCAGCCTGCACTGGACGCCGTGGTGGAGCACGCGCACCGGGGCGGGGCACGCTACGGCGCCACCTATTTTCTGGGCGACGCCCTGGGCTACGGTCCCCATCCCCGCGAAGTGCTGGAAACCCTGCAAAGCCTGCGCGCTCAGTGCGTGCTGGGCAACCATGACCTGGGCCTGCTGCACCTGGCCGACGGCCTCAAAGCGGCGACGGTGGGCACCGCCTCGCAGGTCCTGGCCTGGCAGATTGGCCGCCTGAGCGAGCGTGACCTGCGCTACGTGCGCAGCTGGAAAGACATGATCGAGGAAGCGGCCCTGGGCGCCCGAATGCGCCACGGCTCGCCGCTGTCGCTGAGCGAATACACCGACATGGACGCTGCCCGGCGCAGCTTCCGCGCCTGGGACGGCACCCTGGCCTTTGTGGGGCACACCCACCTGCCGGCCGCCTACGCCACCCTCAGCGGCACGGCGGCCGAGTGGATGCGCTGCCAACCCCTGGCCGTGCTGCCAGGCCAGACCTCGGTGCGCTACCCGGTGCCGCCCAAGGCCCGCGTGATTCTCAACCCCGGCAGCGTGGGCCAGCCCCGTGACGGTGACCCCAGGGCGTCTTATGGCGTGTACGACAGCGACAAGCGCACGCTGGAAGTGTTCCGGGTGCCCTATGACGCCGCGCACACCCAGCGCGACCTGCGCGCCGCCGGCCTGCCCGAAGCGCTGGCGCAGCGCCTGAGCAGCGGGCGTTAGCAGCGGGGTCAGAACCGAAACCGGCCGGGGCCGGGGCTAGACTGAGGACCCATGACCGGCCACGACCACCCCCACACCGCCCCTGACACCGGGCAGCCTTCCGGGCACGGCCCCTCCGCGCACGGTCAGGGCCACGACCACGGGCACAACCACGGGGCGAATGCCAGTACGCGGCAGCTGGGGCTGGCGCTGGCGCTGACCGGTACATTTCTGGTGGTGGAGGCGGCTTACGCGTTCATCTCGGGCAGCCTGGCGCTGCTGTCGGACGCCGGGCACATGCTGACCGACACCGCCGCGCTGGCCCTGTCGCTGCTGGCGGTGAAGGCCGGGCAGCGCCCCGCCGACCGGCGGCGCACTTTTGGCTACCGCCGCACCGAGATTCTGGCCGCCGCCGTCAACGCCGCCGCGCTGCTGGCCGTGGGCGCTTACATCCTGTACGAAGCGGTGCAGCGCCTGCGTGAGCCGGTAGAAGTTCAGACCACGCCGATGCTGGTGGTGGCGGTGCTGGGCCTCGCCGTCAACCTGCTAAGCGCCCGCATTCTGGCCGGAGGGCAAGAAGGCAGCCTGAACATGCGCTCGGCCTACCTGGAAGTGCTGAGCGACCTGCTGGGATCGGCAGCCGTGATTGTGGGCGCGGTGCTGATCATGCTGACCGGCTGGACCTGGGTGGACCCGGTGCTGGGCGCTGCCATCGGCCTGTGGGTGATTCCGCGCACTTGGCGTCTGCTGGGCGAGAGCGTGAATGTGCTGCTGGAAGGCGCCCCAGCCGGGCTGGACCTGGACGCCCTGCGGGCCGACCTGAGTGCCTTGCCCGGCGTGAGCGAAGTTCACGACCTGCATGTGTGGAGCATCACCAGCGGCGAGCACAGCCTGACCGTGCATCTGGTGGCGCAGGGGTCAGCGGACACTGGGCTTCTGAGCGCCGCGCAGGAGGTGGCAGGGCGCTACGGCATTGGGCATGTCACCGTGCAGATAGAGCCGCCCGGCCACCACGGCGAGCACGCTCACGGGCTGCACGCCTAGAGAGAAGCTACCGGCGCCGCCGGGCGCTGTAGCCCCGCGCAATCAGCGGGTCACTCAGGGCCGGAAGCGCTTCGGCCAGGGCCGCCAGGCGGTACAGGCGCGGCACCGTCACCTCGCGGCGGGGGCGCTCCAGCACGTCAGTAATAGCGCGGGCCACAACTTCTGGCCCTGGCATGGACAACCCCGGCAGCTTCAGGCGGCTGCGGGCGGTCATCTCGGTCAGCACAAAGCCCGGTGAGACCGCGCTCACCTCCACTCCGCTGCCCCACAGCTCCCGGCGCAGCGCGAAAGTAAAGCCCCGCACCCCAAATTTGCTGGCGCTGTACACGCTTTCGGTCGCCACCTGCCCCGCCACCGAAGCCACGTTCACGATGTGACCCCGGCGGCGCTCCAACATGCCGGGCAGCGCCAGCGCCGTCAAGGCCATCACCGCTTCGAGGTTGACCCGCAGCACCCGCCCCCAGTCGGGGTCCTGCCACCACACGCCGCCGCCCAGGCCCACGCCGGCATTGTTCACCAGCACATCAACCCGCCCGAAGTGGCGCAGCGCGGCGGCCAGCAGCGCTTCACGGGCGGCGGCGTCGCTCACGTCGCCTGGCACGGCGATGACCCGCGACCCGCTGGGGTCCAGTTCGCGGGCCAGTCGGTGCAGCCGCTCGCCGCGCCGCGCCGCCAGCACCAGCGCGTAGCCCCGCGCACTCAGCTCGTAGGCCGTAGCCTCACCGATCCCGCTGGACGCACCGGTCAGCAAGGCGACGGGGCGGTCAGCGGCCAGATAGGTGGGCGCCGGGCGGCTCACTTGGCCGCCGGTTTCACTTGGCAATTTTGCTGCAATGCGTAGCCGTCTATGTAGGTTTCTTTGTAGACCTCGTGCGTTCCGTCCGCCGACTGTACGTACAGGGTCAGGCTCTCCAGCGCCGCCACTTGCCGCAGCACCTGCCGGCCTTCTGCAATAAAGTCCCTAAAAAGAGCGAGCGAAAACTCTGCCGACGCCTCTCTGGGCGCAGTGTATTCTGGCGCACTGCTGGACAAAAAAGAAAAGTAAGTCCCCGGCTGGCAAACCGGCAACTTCTGAGCCGCCAGGAACCGGTTGAAATTGACGTTGGTGGTGTCCGCTGCCAGCATCTCCGCCGCAGCGGTCCCCATCAGGGCACAGGCAACAGTCGTCAGGGCAAGGCGGCGCATGGCACCGATTCTAGGGAGACGCGGACTTCCTTTGCCACCCAGGGCGCCGCTCTAGACTGTTCCCCATGCTCCCCACCCTCCCCCACGCCCACCTGCCGCTGCTGGAACAGGCGGCCGCGTCGCGCGGCAACGCCCTGCTGCTGACCGGCCCCGAGTACGGGGGCGCGGCGGCGCTGGCGCTGGCGACTTTTGCGGCGCTCAACTGCTCAGGCGGGCGCGGCATGGGCGGCGAAGCCTGCGGCGTGTGCCCCAGTTGCCGGGCGCTGGCGGCGGGGGCGCATCCGGATTTGCTGGAACTGGCTCCGCGTGAAACCACCAGCACGGGGCGGGCGGCGCGGCGCAAGATCATTCCCATCGGGGCGGTGCTGGAAAGCCGTGACAAGGGCCGCGACTACGACACGCACGTCTTTGAATTTCTGGAAGTGCGCCCCACCTACCGCCGCCGGGCGGTGCTGATTCACGGGGCCGAGTACCTGGGCGCCGAAGCCGCCAACGCGCTGCTCAAGCTGATGGAGGAACCGCCCCACGGCGCCCTGTTCCTGCTGCTGGCCGGCGACGTGCGGGCGGTGATGCCCACCCTGGTCAGCCGCAGCACCCGCCTGAGTGTGCCCCCGCTGGACGACAGCGCCCTGCATGAGGAGCTGGCCCGGCAGGTGGAGGGCCGCCCGGACCTGAACTCCCAGGAGCTGGTCGCTTTTGCCGCTGGCCGCGCCGGGGTGCTGGCCCATGCGGACGAGGTGGCGGCGGCGTTGGCCTCTGCGGCCAGTCTGCACGCGGCGCTGCGTGAAGGGCTGCTGCCCACCCTGGAAGCCGTGGCCGACCTGGAAAAAGGCTGGACCCCCTGGCACGCAGAGGCGCTGCGCTTCGTGTGGCGTGAAGAAAGCCCGCACGCCCGCGCCCGGCTGGACACGGCGCTGGACACGCTAGAGCGGGCGCTGGAAGCCTACGCCAATCCGGGCCTGAGCTTTATGGTGTTCGGGCTGGGGGCGAGAGCGGCGCTGGGCGAGGGAGCAGGCTGAACAGAAGGTGGCAGGGTCCGCCGGTTCAGCCCGGCCCATTACACTGCGGGCATGACCGCCCTGCACCCCGCCTGCCCCTCGCCAGAGAACGGCGGGCTGGCCCGTGAATGACCTGGCGCCGCCCCCTTATCACCAGCTGGACCCTGTGCAGCACGGCGCAGCCTGGGTGCGCTGCCTGTCCACCGGCACGCTCAATCAGAATTGCCTGCTGGTCACTGATGCGCCCGAGTTTGGCGCAGGGCTGCTGATAGACCCCGGCAGTGACGCAGGCCAGATTCTGCGCATGGTGGAGGCGAGCGGCGCCGAGGTGCAGGCCACCCTGCTGACCCACGGTCACTACGACCACATCGGCGCAGCAGACGCAGTGCGAAAAGCGTTAGAAGTGCCGGTGTATCTGCACGCCGCCGAGCTGCCGGTGTACGCCGGTGCCGGGGCGCTGGCACAGCAATTCGGGGAAAGCGACTTTCAGCAGCCGGGCCCGCCCGACGCGCTGGTACGGCAGGGGCAGACCTTCACGGCAGGTGCCGCATCGCTCACCGCCCGCGAGCTACCGGGGCACTCGCCGGGGCACACCGTATACGTGGGCGGCGGCTTCGTGCTGGCCGGCGACACGCTGTTCCGGGGAGCCATCGCCCCCACCAACCTGCCTGGCGCCGACCGCACCCTTCTTCTTCGCGGCATCGTGCGGGAGCTGCTGTCGTTGCCGCCCCACACGGTCATTTATCCCGGTCACGGTGCGCCCACCACCGTCGGCGCCGAGCGGGAGCGTCCTCTGTTTCGCCGCTGGCTGGCCGAGGACGGGCAGGGGGCAAAAGGCTGAGGGCGAAAGAGGGCACGTCCGCAACCTTGCACCACCTACCGTCCGGCCACCCTCTACACTTGCTCCATGACCCTTCCCACGCCCACCCAACACGGCGAGGCCCGCATCTGGACCCTGCCCACCGGCCCCCTACAGGAAAACTGCTTTCTGGTGGCCGGCCCCGAGCAGCAGGGATTCCTGATTGACCCCGGCGAGGACGCTGGGCGCATTCTGGCCCTGGTGGAAGCCAGCGGCGTGCAGGTGCAGGCCACGTTGCTCACCCACGGCCACTTTGACCACATCGGCGCGGTGCAGGCCGTGCGGGAGGCGCTGGGCGTGCCCGTGTACCTGCACCCAGACGCCGCCGATGACTACGCCTCCGGCCAGGAGCGCGCAGCGCTGTTTGGCCTGCCGCTGACCCAACCTACCCCCGCCGACCAGGGCATTGCCCAGGGCCAGGAGTTCAGCGCGGGCCGCCTGCACTTGAGAGCCCGCGACCTGCCCGGCCACGCCCAGGGGCATGTGGTGTTCGTGGGAGACGGCTTCGTGCTGGCGGGCGACACCCTGTTTGCCGGCAGCATCGGGCGCACCGACCTGCCCGGCGGCAACCATCCGCAGCTGCTGGCCGGCATCCAGGCCGAACTGCTGACCCTGGACGGGCAGACGGCGGTGTATCCCGGCCACGGCCCCGCCACCACGGTCGCGCGCGAGCAGCAGACCAATCCCTTCTTGTAGGCAAATGTGCTTCCTGGGTGCCGCGCCCTGATCTATGCTCAGGGCATGCAAGCAAAAGTAACGATGATGACCATGCTGCTGGGCTTCGCGTCGGCGGCTCTGGCGCAGCAGGCCACCGCCGCCGGCGCTACTCCTCAGGCCACCATGCAGCAGTTTTGCAGGGACCTGAGCCAGAAGGACTGGAAAGTGGCCCTGGGCAATATGATGGGCCTGCAGGAGAGGACGGTCAATCAGCTGATGACCACGCTGATTGACGACGCCGCCACGGCGCAGACGATGGATCAGATCATGCGCAAGAGCCGCTGCGAAGTGACCGGCGGGCAGGGCAATCAGGTGCGGCTGCGGGTCAGCGGCACGGACGCCCTGCTGATGGCAGAGGGCATGATCAACGACGGAGCATTTTTGCAGGTCATGCTGGCGAATATGCAGGGCAAGGCGAGCGACGCCGTCCTGGAAAGTGCCGCGGCGGAGGCCATGCTGCGGCAGTACCAAAGCGGCAACGTGCCCCCCCTGACCCAGACCGTGAACATCGAGATGGAGCGGATGGGCAGGCGCTGGATACCGTCCGATGACAGCATGGATGTGCTGATGGACGGACTGCTGGGTGGTCTGAGCCGCTTG
>JAUNHF010000337.1:232-2131 GCA_030524065.1 Deinococcus sp. | reverse complement strand
TCTGGGCCGCGCTGGCCGGGGCCCTGCTGCGCCCGGAAGACCCACTGGCGCAGGCACAGCGGGCAGTGCAGGCGCTGGGGCGAGCCGCCGGACAAGTGGCGCTGGGCGAGGACCTGGAAGCCACTTTGCAGCGGGTGACCGAGCAGGCCTGGAGCGGCAGCGGCGCCCGTGGGGTGCGGCTGGACGGGCCGCAGGGCCCCAGCGCGATGACTGGGCAGCCCGTTTCTCTGCCTCCTCTGCTGGTCAGGGCGCCGCAGGTCCAGGCCCTGCCCCTGCCCCTTCAGCCACAGCCCACTCAGACCTCGCCAGCTGGGCCGCTCTCGGCACAGACGCTGCCAGTTCAGGCCCGGTATCCAGCGGGGAAAGCAGAAGAAGTGCTGGCCTCGCTGCCCGTGCGCGTGGCCGGAATGCCGTGGGGAACGCTGCACGCCACTTTTCCTGCCACCCACCCCCCCGACTCCGGCGCCCTGACGGTGCTAAGCGGGATGGCCGATCACGCCGGGACCGCCCTGCACGCCGCGCAGCTGGCCGAGCGGGCCGCCGGCCGCGCCGAGGAAGAAGAACGCGCCCGGCTGGCCCGCGAGCTGCACGATTCGGTCGCGCAGGCGCTGTACGGCATCAGCCTGGGCGCCAAAACGGCGCGGGCCACGCTGGACACCCACC
This sequence comes from Deinococcus sp., assembly GCA_030524065.1. Classification (GTDB taxonomy): domain Bacteria; phylum Deinococcota; class Deinococci; order Deinococcales; family Deinococcaceae; genus Deinococcus. The sequence continues at coordinate 1,468 of JAUNHF010000337.1, read as the reverse complement.
CCGAGCAGGCGCGGGCCAGCCTTGACTACACCATCGGTTTGGCCGAGGGTGGCGTCAGCGAGATGAAGGCACTGCTGTTCAGCCTGCGCCCCGACGCCCTGGCCGAAGGGGGCCTGCTGGCCGCCCTGGAGCAACAGGTCCACGCCCTGCGGACCCGGCACGGCCTGAACGTGCAGACCCGCTGGGACGCTGAGCCGCCCCTGAGCCCAGCAGCCCAGACCGCCGCCTACCGCATTGCCCTGGAAGCGCTCCACAACGTGGTCAAGCACGCCCACGCCCAGCAGGTGCGCCTGGAGCTGACGCAGGAGGGCGACCAGCTGCACCTGAGCGTGCAGGACGATGGGCGCGGCTTTGCCCAGCAAGCGGGCGGCAGCGGCACCCTGGGCCAGCGTTCCATGCGTGAGCGGGCCGCCGGGGCCGGTGGGCGCCTGAGTGTCCAGAGCGCTCCCGGTCAGGGCACCACCGTGCAACTGTGGCTTCCGCTGGCGCCCGGGCACACCGTCCAGAGTTCTGCTCCCACACCGCTTCACGCCCCCCAGGAGGCCTCCCAATGACCCCAACTCCTCCCTCACCTTTCGCTGGCCCCTCCTCCGTTCTGGGAACGGCCCAAACCAGACTGGCCCGCTCCCGTCCGCTCGGGTCGCTGGTCGGCCGTCTGCTGCTGGGCCTGACCCTGCTGACCGGCGGCAGCGCGGCGGCCTGGTTCAGCGTCAGCAGCGGCCTGCGGGACGGCCTACACGCTACCGACACCGTGCAGACCGTGCCGCGAGCCCAGGCGCAGGCCCTGCAAGCCGAGCTGACCACCGACCGGGGCGAACTGGCTGTCACGGCGCTGCCGGCCTCGGCCACCACCCAGGGCCTGGCCGCCGAGCTGCGGGCACACCACCGCCAGTTCAACCCCCTGCACGTGACCGCCGCACCGGCCCAGGGTGGGGAGGGGGCAAAAGCGCACACCCTGTCCCTACATTCCCAGCTGCTGGTGGACCCCCCAGCGTCTCCCGGCGTTCTCAGCTTCCAGCCCCCCGGTGTGGCGGTCGAGCACCGGCTGGCGGCCCGCCTGGCTCCCGGATTGCCGCTCAGTCTGTCGGCACGCGCCGGGAGCGGTGACCTGGAGCTGGACCTGCGCCGCCTGAAGCTGCGCTCGCTGACCACCGTCAGCAGGAGCGGCGACCAAACGGTGCAGCTGCCGGCCCAGAACCTTGGCCGGGTCAGGCTCAGCACCACTTCCGGGGATGT
>JAUNHF010000337.1:0-222 GCA_030524065.1 Deinococcus sp. | reverse complement strand
ACCTCCGCTGCGGGCACTGTCACCCCGGCCCTGAGCGCCAGCAGCACATTCGGAAACCTGCACGTTCGCCTGTCCGGAGCGCAGGTGGGCCGGCTGGATCTGAGAAGCCGGGGCGGCCGGGTAGAGGCGGACCTGCCCCGTCAGCTGAACGCCGCGCTGAGCACCGAGGGAGGGGAGCTGGACCTGAGGATGCCCGGGGGAGCTGCGGGAGACCTGCGCGTG
>JAUNHF010000336.1 GCA_030524065.1 Deinococcus sp. | reverse complement strand
GCTTGCCTGCCCGCAGCGCCGCCTGAAACTCAGCCTCACTGACCGGCACCACGCTGAGGCGGTTGCCCCGGCGAACCAGCGGAGACTCGGCCCACTCGGGCAGGGCGCGCAGGTCGTCCAGGGTCACGCGCACGGCGAAGGCGGCCACCGGCTGCACATCCACCATGCTCCAGCGGGGTGCCTCGGTGCTGGAGCGGGGGTCGTAATAGTCGCTGGCCGGATCAAACTGAAGGTCGTCCGGGTACGCCTCACGGACGACGCGCAGCACCCCGGCAATATGCGGAGGCTGGGTGTTGGAATGGTAAAACAGCCCCAGATCGCCCGCTTTCATCTGCTGCAGGAAGTTGCGCGCCTGATAGTTGCGAATGCCATTCCAGGGTTCGCGGCCTGCCGCTTGGAGGTCCGCAAAACTGAAGACATCGGGTTCGGATTTCAGAAGCCAGTAGGCCATGCCCCGCAGTCTAGCCGCGGGGCATGGGAGGGGGGAGACCGGGAAGGTCCGGCCGGGCCGCTCAGTCGAGGCTGCTGAGGAAAGCGGCCTGGTCGCGGTAAAACTGCTGGAACTCGCGCAGGGTCAGGTTGCCGGTGATGTCAAGGAGGTCATAGCCGTTGAGCTGGCCCATGCGGTACCAGTGGCCCGGCAAGGTGGGCTGCCCGGTATAAGCTTCGCTCTGCTCGCCCAGGGGCGCGTGCTGCACGTACACCGGCACCATGCCGTCGTTCTCCCACCACTGCGGGCCGTAGGTATAGGTACCCAGTGGGCTTTGGCCGCGAACATTGCCCAGGCCATTGGGGAGGGGCCAAGTGTACGGATAAGCCGTCACGTGAAGCAGCGTATTCATGCTGAGCTGTGGGTAGTGCCAGCCGGTGATCAGGCCACGGTAGCTGGCGCCTGAAGCCCACGAGAAATAACGGGTATGCTCACTGCGGCCCAGCCACTGGTTTTGCCGGTGCGCGCCTTCTACGCTGAGCGAGTAGCCGGCCTGGTCGGTGGTTTTCCAGATGTGGGCGTCCGGGTCAAAGGCCCGGTCCAGGTAAGCGGAAAAGGATTCGTTCGCGCCGCGCCGTAGCCCCCACTGCCCCATGTCCAGGTCGTACAGGACATTTTGGCTGCTGGTGCCACTCATCGCTGCGATTCCCAGCAGCAGGTCTTTGAAAAAGGGCAAGGTGCCTTGGAGTTGGTCTGCCGCTGGGCTGCCCGTATTGGCCCCGCTGATGGTCATCACCGCCTTGACCCAGCCCATGCGCCTGCCCACGAACAGGTTGCCTCCCTCGGCGTCGGCGGGGCTGCCTTTTTCCAGCAGGCCTACCAGGGTCCGCGCAGTGGGAGCGCCCATTGAGTGCGCGATCAGGTTCACCGGGTATTCGGCGTCCCACTCGGGATAAAAACCGGGATAGCATTTGGCGGCGTCGTGGCGGGAGTGGCCCACTTCAGCCGAGTGCGCGGCTCCGTAATCCACGCAGCCGCCTTTGATCTGTGCATATGCTTCGGCGGCCCGGTCCCAGTCTGAACTCACTGGGCCAATGCTGACCGTAAAGACCTGGTAGCCCTGGGCACGTAGGTCGGCTTCGGTATCGCTCAGGCCGCCCCAGTAACGCAGCCCCAGCATCTCGTCGCGGCCAAAGCCGCCCAGACCGTGTACCAGGATGATCGGCGTGCTTTTGTCTATGCTCTGCGCGCTCAGGGAGGACGCGGGCAGAGACTGCGCCAGGCTGGTGAGCTGTCCGTCGGCGCGGCTCACGGTCACTGCTGGGTTCAGCTGCTCCGGGTCAGCCGGGGCTTCCGCCGGCTTCGGCGCGGCCCTGCGCTGTGCGTAGCTGGAAGCGGGCTGTTCAGGCGTTGCCGTGGGCGCGGGTTGGGTTCCGCAGGCGGCCAGCAGGGCAGTGCCGAGGACAAATGCAGCGGTTCTTTTCATGGTTCTCCTTGCGGGCGCCAAGACGCCCTGACAGCCCAGAGATGGTGGACGCCGCACTGAAACCAGGCGACGGCGACGCCAAAAGCACAAACTTTAGATTGGGTGCAAAAAATTTATCAGATGTGCAAATAATTTGCAGACAATGTGTCACTTGAGAGATGAGGGGCGCGGAAGCCGGGCAGGCGGGGTTGGCCGCAGGCAGGCCGCTAGAATCCTT
>JAUNHF010000335.1 GCA_030524065.1 Deinococcus sp. | reverse complement strand
CAGCTCCTGTGGGCCGCGCAGCACGAAGTTCTGCTTGTAGCGCGGGCGGGGGTCCGTCACGCGCAGTTCCGGAAATCGCTCAGCCAGCGCCGCGAACGTCTCGCTGATTTCCAGCCGCGCCAGGCTGGCCCCCAGGCAATAGTGCGGCCCAGCGGCAAAGGCAAGGTGGCGAGCCACATTGGGCCGGGCCCAGTCCAGCCGGTCCGGTTCCGGGAAGACCTGCGGGTCACGGCCAGCGGCGCCCAGCAGCAACTGCACCTGGATGCCGGCCGGCAGGGACGTTTCCCCCACCGTCACCGGCCCGGCCAGCCCCCGACTATCGAACTGCACCGGCGAGACGAAACGCAGGAGTTCGTCGGCCACGCCCGGCTGTCTGGGGTCTGCCACCAGCGCGGCCCAGGCGTCCGGCTGACCGTGCAGCGCCAGCAGACCGCCTGGAATCAGATTGGAGGTGGTTTCGTGCCCAGCAGTCAGCAGCAGCACGGCGTTGGACAGCAGTTCGTCGCCGCTCAGCTGCTCTCCTCCGTCCTCGGCGGCGGCCAGGGCCGAGAGCAGCCCCGGCTGGGGGCGGGCGCGCAGCTCGGCGGCCAGGTCGCGGAAATAGCCGCGCATCTCGCGGGCATCAGCGTCTATGCGGGCCAGCAGCGCGGATGAGCGGTCGGCGCCGCCCAGCAGCTCGGCCACGCTGTCCGACCAGCCCAGGAAACGCTCCTCATCGCCGCCACTCAGCCCCAGCATCCGCAGAATCACCCGGCCTGGCAGCGGCCCGGACAGCCCCGCCACCAAGTCTACTGGCCCGGACTGCCGCGCCAAGCTGTCCAGCAACTCGCGCAGCAGCTCCCGCACCAGCTCACGCTGCTCTTCCACCACACGCGGCGTAAAGGCCTTCTGGACCAGGCCGCGCAACCGGGCGTGCTCGGCGCCGTTTTGAAACAGCATCATGTGCTGAAGCAGCCGCGCCCCGTCGCTGTGGCTGACCGCCCACTCGGACGAGCGGGCCTGGGGCGAACGCAGCACCGTGCCCACCGCCGCGTGTGACACCGCCAGGGTCAGCCCCAGCTCGGGCACACGCAGCAGGCCGCTGGGGTCGGCCAAGCTGTGCAGCCGCCGGTAAAGCGGGTACGGGTCGGCCAGCGCCGCTCCACTCCAGAGGGACTGCACGGTCGCCAGCACGCGGGGGTCGGTCATGCCCGCAGGATGGCACGGGGGCGGCTGGGCAAAAGGCTACCCCGCCTCCATGCACCCCGCTCTAGCAGCAGCCCCCGCCCGGCTCGCAGGTGCCGCCGTCAAGCACGGCCAGCTCGCCCCCCGCCGTGACCAACCCTGCGGGCAGGCCACAGGCATCGCCCGCCTTGCACTGCACGCCCGGCAAGCTCAGATGCACGGTCAGCCGCTCGCTGCTCAGCTCCAGGCGCTCCACGCCGTAGCGCACAGCGGCGCGGGTCAGGTTGCCGTACTCAAAGCGCACCGGGGCCAAAGGGTCCAGCGTGATTTGGCCGGCCACCCGGTCATAAATGGCCAGGGCCTTACGGGTGGTCATGAAGCCGCGCTGCGCTTCTTCGGGCGTGCCGTCCATCACCTGAAACACCGTCTCGCGCCAGCGGTCCACCCGGCCACCGCAGTCCACCGCCTCGGTGCTGACCGCGCTGATTTCGGTGAGGTGGTAGCCGGCACCCACCAGCCGCTCACCGTGCAGCCAGAATTCCAGCGGGCGCTGCGGCTGCGCGCGCAGGGCCTCCAGAAATTCAGCGGTGCTGAGGCTGTACGCACTGGCCTGGGGAGCGGGCTGAGTCTGGGTCATAGAGTTATCTTAGATTGATAGATAGAGATGGGTCAATCTAAGATCAGGGCAACTTGACCCCCGTGAGAATCTGGTGCAGTTCCAGCGCGTAGCTGTCGGTCATCCCTGACACGTAGTCGGTCATCGCCAAGGTGCGCTCGTAGGGGGTCAGCCGCCGCATCAGCTCCTCTTTTTTGCCTGCCTGTTCCAGCGTGACCAGTTTCTCGTCGGGCCGCACCAGCAGGTATTTCTCCGGGAACAGCCGCAGCAGCTTCTTGCCGGAGGCACTGAGGCCTTCACCGTCGCCCAGGCCGGGCGGCAGGGCCTGCATCAGTTCGTCCAGCAGACCACCAATCACCT
>JAUNHF010000334.1 GCA_030524065.1 Deinococcus sp. | reverse complement strand
CACAAACCACAGGTCCTTGGGGCCGTTACTGGTGCCGGTCTTGCCGGCCACGGACCACTCGCCAAACTTGGCGCCGCTGGCCAGGCCGCCCTGCTCCGGCTTGAGGTCGTTGACCACGCCACGGATCATGTCCAGGCCCAGATAAGCCACCTGCGGCGACCACACCCGCACAGGCTTGATGTTCTCGGTGGTGGCGTCGTACAGCACTTCGTTGCGGGCCGTGGTGACGCGGGTGATGTAACGCGGCTTGTAGTACACGCCCCCGTTCACAAAGGGCGCATAAGTCGCCGCCATGTTGACCGGGGTGGTTTCGATGGCACCCAGGGCAGCGGCCAGACCGGTGCCGTCACTGGGCGGAATCCCCAGTTCACCCAGCTTGCCGAAAAACTTTTCCAGACCAATCCGGTCGGCCAGGCGCACCGTGACCAGGTTCAGCGAGCGGTCCAGCGCCTCACGGATGGTCATGTTGCGGAAGGTGGTGGCTCCTTCAAAGTTCTGTGGGCTGTACACGCCGCCTGCACAGGTGTCACACGGGAAAGACACCGGGCGGTCTTCCTCGCGGTGGTCCTGGCGCAGGCCGGTGCTCAGGCCCACCGTATACAGCAGCGGCTTGATGGTCGAGCCGATCTGCCGCTGGCCCTGCGCGGCGTTGTTCCAGTCGGGCAGCGGTTCGCCCTCACGGATTTTCTGCCCGATCATGCCCAGCACCGCGCCGGTGTAAGGGTCCATGATGACCGCGCCCAGCGTGGCGCCGTAGGGCAGCCCCCGCGCCTCACGGCTGGCGATTTCTACGGCGTTTTGCACCTTCATGTCCAGGGTGGTATAGACCCGCAGGCCACCCGAGCCGTACACCTTGTCGCGGCCCAGCAGCCCTATCAGCTCCTGCTCCACCTGCTGGGTAAAGTGCGGGGCGCGGTTGGTGGTCACGTCACGCAGCTCCTTGGCCTTGGGGTTCACCAGCTGCGCGCTGACAACCTCGCCGGGGCCGCCGTACTGCACCTTCCAGCCTTTGGGCTGCACCTTTTCGGCCAGGGCTGCTTGGCGCTGCTGCGGCGTAATCCAGCCGTCGGTCTCCATGCGGTCCAGCAGCACCTTCATCAGGCCATAAGACAGCTCAAAGTCCTTGTAGCGCTTGGCGGGGTTAGGGATGATCACCGTCAGGTAAGCACTTTCGGCCAGCGACAGGTCACGGGGCGCCTTGCCAAAATACGCCTGCGCTGCCGAGTACACGCCGTACAGCTCCACCGGGCCACCGTCGCCCCAGTAGATGGCGTTCAGGTAGTTTTGCAGCACTTCTTCTTTGGTAAAGGAGCGCTCCACCTGCACGCTGAGCATCCATTCCTTGGCCTTGCGGTCGGCCGTGACGGCGCCGCCGAACTCGTCCCACAGCAGCGTGTTCTTGATCAGCTGGTTGGTCAGGGTGGAGCCGCCCTGCACGTCGCGGCCCTGCGCGATCCGCTGCACCTGCCGGGCAATGCCGTAAGGATCGAGGCCATAGTGCTCGAAAAAGCGCCGGTCCTCGTTGGAAATGACGGCAGCGGTCATAAAGGGGCTCACTTCGTTCAGGCGCACCAACGTGCGGCTCACCTTCTGCTCCCCGATGCGGGGAATCAAGCTGCCCAGCGGCGTGCCGTCGCGAGCGAACACGCGCGTCTCGGCGCCCAGGGTCAGGCTGTCCAGCTCGCGGTAATCGGGCAGCTCGCCCATCCACTTCATGCCGAACGCACCGGCCGGACCAGCGCCGGCCAGCACCAGCGCCAGCAGCAACGAAAAGAAGAATTTCAGAAATTTGCCCAACAGTATCAAGTGTGTTCTCCCTTGTTTCGCTGTTCCCGACTCCTCCGGGCCGCGCAGGCGCAACTGCCCGTCAGCCCGGTAGCTCTGCGCAGTCTACCTTCCCACACCCTGACTCAGGTTAGAGGACGACGGCTTGCAGTTGCCACGCTCCGGAGCAAACGGCAAAGCCGCCGCAGAAGCCGAGGAGCGCTGTCCTCTGCGGCGGCTCCGGCGCAGGCGGCCCTCCGGAACACAGGCGCTGCGCCCAATCACCTAACCTTCCCAGCAAAGCGCCTGGTGGGCTGCACCCCGGATCAGCCCTGAAGGCGGATCAGCCCTGAGTACCGGGCTTCTGCGCAGGGCCCGCATCG
>JAUNHF010000333.1 GCA_030524065.1 Deinococcus sp. | reverse complement strand
ACCAGAGACCAGAGCATAGGTCCAAGGATAGGGCGGACCACATCCACACGCAGCCCGCCCTATCCTCTGATACGGTCTTTCCTCAGCGGGCCACGTTCAGCGCCTGCGGCAGCCGCAGCCACAGCACTTCGGTGTCGTCCTTGACCTCTGCGCCGCGCCCGCCGGTGGCTGGGTAGTTGTTGTCGTTGGCGACCAGGATGGTGTTCTTGTCCAGCACCAGCACGTTCTCGATGGTGAAGAAGGGGAAGTCCAGCACGCCATTCACGCTGTTGGGCGAGAGCTTCTGCGGGTCGGCCAGGTTCATCAGGTCGGCCACCAGCGTTTTCTGGAAGGTGCCGTCGGGGTTCAGGCGGCCCAGGTCCAACTGGTAAATACGCTTGACGCGGGCGGCGGCCCCCTGCTTGTTGTCGCGCTCAATCACCAAATACTGGCTGCTGTTCACGGCGCTCAGGTCGCCAATGGCCTCGGCGCCTTCGTCCAGGCGCAGGCGGCCGGCCAGCTTCCACTGGCGGGTCGCCAGGTCAAAGGCGTGCAGGCGCAGCGTGCCCGCTTCGTCGCCCTGCACGGTTTTTTCCAGCAGCGCGTAGATGGTTTTGCCGTCCGGGCTGAGCGCGAGGCCCTCATAGCCGCCACTGGCGGGCAGGTTGGCCGCTGCCGGCTGACCATTCGCAAAAGCGGGATTCTGCGGGCTGCGAACCTGCGCCGCCGTGTACTCGCGCACCACTTCGGCGCCGGTCGCCGGGAAATCGGTAAAGAAGCCGTCCACTCCGGCCCGCAGCGCCTGACGCATCTCGGCCTTGGGGTCGCCGCCGTAGCAGGGCAGCAGGTAGGTGGGTTCATTCCGCATGGTCCAGATGTGCAGCGGCAAGCCGGCGGCGTGAGCGCGGCCTACAAAATCGGTGACCTGGCATTTTTCGTCAATCACCCAACGCTTGTAGGGACCGACCGCGTCGGCGTAAGAGGCAATCTCGCGCAGGCCGGCGTCCGACAGCATATCGGCGGGGGTGCGCTTGTCACCTGCGGCGGCCAGGTCGTAGGCGGGTTCGTCGGGGCTGCTGACCAGTTGCACCAGCGGAAGATTCACGCCCGCTCCCGGCATGATGACGCTGTTCAGCTCCTTGAGGTTGCCCACTTCAAACGACTGGATGTAGATGCGGCTGGGGTCGGTGAAGTTCTCGCGCACCAGCGTGTCAATCAGAAGCTGGCTGATGTTGAACCCAGCCACCGTCCGCATGTAAGTGGGGTGCTTGGTTTCGGGGTAGATGCCGACCTTGCGGCCCGTCTTCGCTTCTTCCTCGCGCACCAGGGCGATCACTTCGCTGAGGGTAGGAATCTCGAACTGACCGTTGAACGCGGTGCCGCGCAGCCCCGGCAGGCGCTCTACTGCACGCAAGGTCTTGAGTTCCGCCAGGGTAAAGTCCTCTACAAAGTAGCCGCGCACCTCTTTGCCGTCCAGCGTTTTGGTGGTCAGGCGGTCCCGGAACTCGGGGCGGCTGTGGACATCGGCGGTGGCTTCGGTGACTTTGCCGTCCGCGCCGATCACGGCAATCACGGGTTCGTGGCGGGCCACCAGCACCCCGTCTTTGGTCACCACCAGGTCAGGCTCAATAAAGTCGGCCCCACCGGCAATCGCCTCGCGGTAAGCGGCCAGCGTGTGCTCGGGCCGGGTGCCGGAGCTGCCCCGGTGCCCCACCACCACGGGGTTTTTGCCGTTCAGGGTAGGCAGACCTGCCAGGTTGGGCGTGGCGATAGGGGCTTCCAGCAGCCGGCCATCGGCGCTGAAGTGCAGCAGGTAAGGGCCGAATTCGTCGCCCACCCACAGCGTGCCGTCGGGGGCCACCACAAATCCCTCGGGGTCAAAGTCCGCGCCGGTCAGCAGGCGCTCAGCGCTGTTTTCGTTCACAATGCGGAAAGGCACCAGCTTCTGCGGGTCGCGCAGCTGCACGAAGCTGCCCACCTGCGGCACGCTGCCGGGGCGGGTCTGCCCTTCAAAGCCCACGCGGTACAGCCGCAGCAGATAGTCCGCCGAGTTGGCCTTGGAACCAAAGCCGTTGTCACTGAGGAACATAAAAGATCCGTCTTTCAGACGCTGCACACCGCTAAAGCCCTGCACAGGCTGCCCCTGAAAGCGGGCCGCACCGCGCAGGCCGTCA
>JAUNHF010000332.1 GCA_030524065.1 Deinococcus sp. | reverse complement strand
AAAGCGCCGTGACGGTGGCCCCGCGCCTGACCCTTTCGCTCACCCGCGAGAAAACCCCCTGGGCACTGGCCGAAAGCTGGGGCAACCGCACGCTGACGCTGGACGCGGGCACCTACACCAACGTCCTGACGGGCGAAAAACTGCGGGTACGTGGCGGCAAGGTGCCTGTCGCCAAGGTGCTGGAAGACTTCCCGCTGGCGCTGCTGCTGCGGGTCTGAACAACGGTTTGACCGTTTACCGACTGGCCCACAACTCCACCAGCCCGCGCAAGGTCAGGGTTTCGTCGTAGTAGTCGATTTCCTGGCAGATGCCCTGCACGGTGCGCGAAAAGCCGCCCGTGGCGATGGTTACGGCCTCGCCCGGCAACTCGGCCTGAATGCGGCGCAGCAGGCCGTCCACCATCTCGGCATACCCGAATACCAGTCCCGATTGCAGCGCGTGGACGGTGTTTTTGCCGATGGCCTTCTCGGGGGCGCTGAGGGTGATGCGCGGCAGTTTGGCGGCGCGGGAAAACAGGGCGTCGGCGCTGACCTGTGCACCCGTCGCCAGCACCCCGCCCAGAAAGCGCCGCCCGCGCCCGATCACGTCAAAGTTGGTGGACGTGCCGAAATCCACGACCACCGCGTACTCGTGGCTGCCCAGGTACTTCTCCGCGCCGAAGAGGTTGCACAGCCGGTCCGCACCCACCGCGTCGGGCTGGTCGAGTTCGACGGTCACGTCGGGCAGGTTGGCGGCGCTCACGGCAAAGGCGTCGATCATGAAGTGCCGCTTGAGCGCCAGCGCGTAGTTCTCGCCCACCGGGGGGGCCACGCTGCTCAGCACGGCGGCGTGCGGAATCGGCGCTCCGGCCAGGGTAAACAGCCCGTGCAGTTGCAGGGCGAGGTCGTCGGGCAGCACGTCGCGGTTGGTCCTGACCCGCCAGGTGTGGGTGAGGTTCAGCGATTCGTCGGCGAGGCCCAGCACGGTGCTGGTGTTGCCGATATCTGCGGCGAGCAGGGGAAAAGCAGGCACAGCGAGGATTGTAGAGGGTCCGGCCCCGAAAGAGAGAAAGCGGGTCTCTCCTTCGGGGCCGGGGGTCTTACTGGGCTGGGTATTGGGCTGGGGTCTTACTGGAAGGACGCCAGATTCAGGCCCACGCTGTAGGCGCAGTTGCTGTCGGCCTCGGTGCGGATAAGCAGGTCTACCTTGTCACTGGCCCCCACACCGGCTTCGAGAGGCTTGAAGTAGTAGACCAACGTGCCGCTCCACTTGCCTGCCGCGTCGGCGGCGAAGTCGTTGACATAGCTGCGCCGGGCCGGGGCGACCAGCTTGCCGTCGGCGGTCCGCAGGCGCACCAGATAGGCGTCACGGGCCTTTTCGCTCGGCAGCCCCTGCACGGCGATGTCGATTCTCAGTTCGCCGTCGGCCTGCCGTCCCTGGGACAGTTCGGCCCCCAGCGCGTCGGCGGCGCTGAGGTTCTTGAACGCGTCGCGGGCGGTCACGGCCTGAAAGTAGAGTTGGTCGGCCTGTCCGCTGGCGGTGACGGTGACCGGGCGGCTGCTCTGGGCAAAGTTGGTCGGTGCCGCCAGCCAGTCGGTCACGCACTGCGCGCCGCCGTCGAACACCTTGACACTCTCGGGGCCGGAGACGAACTGGCCGTTTTCGACCTTCAGGTTGACCGTCTGGTAGGTGGGCACCAGGTCGCGGCGACCATAGGCCCCGTCGATGACGTTCTTGGCGGTGGTTTCTTCGAGCTTGGGCACCCACGCGAAGGCGGGAGCGGAAAGCAGGACCGTGGCGGCGAGCAGCAGGGATTTACGCATAGTTAAGTACCATTGAGAGGGCTAAAGATGACGCGGAACTGATGCCCGCGTGAGAACCGGGGCAGGTCAGTCGCGCAGATAGACCACGCGGCAGGCTTTCCCCGCCGAGCGGAAGGCCTGGGCAGCGTCAGCCGAAAGCTGCACGTCGGACAGGTAGTTGGCGAGGGGCGACTGCTTGGGCTTCAGCAACTGACTCGCCTTGACGCGGGTCACGTTCTTGTAGTTGGCGAGGTCGGCCTCATTGCGGGTGTAGGTGTGCAGGTTGCCCTCCTGCACCAGTTGCGTGGACACGCCCCTGACCAGTTCGGCGTCGGGCCAGAGCTGGTTGCCTGCCGCGTCCAGGACATAGCT
>JAUNHF010000331.1 GCA_030524065.1 Deinococcus sp. | reverse complement strand
GCAGATAGTCGGGATTCAGGTAATACTCGGCGTTGCGGTCGTTCGGCTCTACGAACACGAATGCGGCGGGGCGGGCCTGCCCGGCGGCCACCGCCCGCTCCAGCGCCTCGGCCAGCCGCCCGATGCGGTAAAAGGCCACGCCATCCTGCACGTAGTACACCGGCAGCGCCTGCCCGGCGCGGTGGCCGCGTGGCAGGTACAGCGTGGCCCGCCGCCGACCGCCAAACACTTTTCCGTCCCAGGCCAGGCGGTGAACCGTGCCCATCTCTGGCGCAGGCCCCTGCCACAGCGGATGCTCGGCCCACTCGCCCACCTGCACGGCGCGGGCGGCACTGAACCAGGGATTGACGGTGGGCAAACCCTCCGGGTCGGGGAACAATTCGCCCTGCGCGTCCAGCCAGGCGTATTCCAGCCAGGCGCCGCGCGGCAAGGTCAGCGTGAGTGGCTCGCCCGGCTGCACCGGCAACGCCGGGCGGCGGTCCCAGTCGGTGGGATCGCCGATCAGGGCTGCCGCTCCGGCCGGGGGAATCAGGGTGACTTGGCGGCCATCGGTGCGGGCAGGCATAGGCCCGATTGTAGGGCAGCGGGCAAAGAATCGCGGGCAGGTGAGCAGTGTTACCCGCCCACCCCGGCGGCACTCAGGGCCTCATTTATTCCCCAAAGCCGCCATGCTCGTCGCGCAGCTCGCGTTTGAGCACCTTGCCGGTGGCGCCCAGCGGCAGCTGCTCCAGGAAAATGGTGTCGTCGGGCAACCACCACTTGGGAAAGCGCTCCGCGATAAACTCGGTCAGCTCGGCGTGGGTCGTCTGCATGCCGGGGCGCAGCTGCACCAGTGCCAGTGGGCGCTCGTCCCACTTGGGGTCATGGCGGGCAATCACGGCGGCCAGCGCCACGGCGCTATGGCCCATCAGGGCATTTTCCAGCTCCACCGAACTGATCCACTCGCCGCCCGACTTGACCAGGTCTTTGGCGCGGTCCTGAATGGTCATGTAGCCCTGCGGATTAATAGTGGAAATGTCGCCCGTATCGAACCAGCGCAGGCCGTCTACCTCCACGAACGAGCTTTCGCCCGCGCCGCCGTAGTACGAGTCCGTCACCCAGGGGCCACGGACCAGCAGGCGGCCCATGGTTTGGCCGTCGTGGGGCACCTTTTGTCCGTCTTCGGACAGCAGCATCAGGTCCACCAGCGGCACGGCGCGGCCCTGGGTGGCCCGCAGTGCGTAGCCCGCGTCGCTGCGCGGGTCCAGGCCGGGGGGCAGGTTGCTGGCGGTGCCCAGCGGGTGGGTTTCGGTCATGCCCCAGGCGTGGATGATGTTCAGGCCGTGCCGCTCCTGGAAGGCACGGATCATGCTTTCGGGAGCGGCGGCCCCGCCCACAATCACCCGCTCCTGCTGCGTGAGGTCATAGGGCTCGCTCGCTTCCCTGGCGCGGTCCAGCTCGGCCAGCAGACCCAGCCAGATGGTGGGCACCGTCGTTGAACATGCCCGAATACACCTGCGACGCCCCGAACATGGCGGCGGCGTAGGGAATGCCCCAGGCATTGACGTGGAACATCGGCACCACCGGCAAGATGCGGTCACGCTCGGACATGTTCAGCCCATCTTTGCTGGCAATACTAAAGCAGTGCAGCACCGTGGAGCGGTGGGTGTACACCACCGCCTTGGGCTGCCCGGTGGTGCCAGAGGTGTAGCACATGCCGGCGGCTTCACGTTCGTCCAGGTCGGGATACCGCTCCAGCGGTGACTGCTCCATCACCCAGCAGTCGTAATCGTGGACGCGTGGGTGGTCCAGCGGCTGCGGCAGTGGCCCCATCACCAGCACCGTCTCGATCTGCGGGCAGTGTTCCAGAACAGCCGGAATCATCGCTGCAAACACATTTTCAATCATCAGCACGCGGCTGCCGGCATCGTTCAGAATCCAGGCGATCTGCTGCGGGTGCAGCCGGATGTTGACCGTGTGCAGCACAAAGCCGCCGCTGGGCACCCCCAGGTAGGCTTCCAGGTGCCGAAACGAATTCACGCCCAGGGTGGCGACCCGGTCACCGCGCTCCAGGCCCAGGGCGCTCAGGCCCCCGGCCAGCCGGCGTGCCCGGTCGGTCACCGCGCCGTAGGTGGTGCGGTGGGTATACGGCACCGGGCGACCCTGCTCATCTTGACCAGCCGGCAGCAGACT
>JAUNHF010000014.1:6664-16688 GCA_030524065.1 Deinococcus sp. | reverse complement strand
GCCCGTGCGCCTGCCCCTGCCCGTGCGCCTGGGTCAAGCGCAGCACTTCGGCGGCGATCTCTTCAGGCTCGGCCATGCGGCCCATGCCCTCCCCTTCACCGGCAGTGCCAAAGGCCCCGAACACCGGCCCCAGAAACTGGTGCCCAAAGGACCGCAGCCGCTCCACGTTGGCCTGCACGGCGGGGTGCTGCCACATACTTTCATTCATGGCGGGCACCCACAGCACTGGTGCACGCACACTCAGCAGCGTGGCCGCCAGCAGGTCGCCCCCATGTCCGTGCGCGGCGCGGGCCAGGGCGTCGGCCGTGGCTCCCACCACCACGGCGGCGTCGCAGCGGGCCAGGGTCAGGTGCTGGGCGCGGGGCTGCGCGGCGAACCAGGTATCGTCGCTGGCAACTGCGCAGGCCCCAGCGGTGCTCAGGCTCAGCGGCGTCACGAATTGTAGGGCGGCGCGGGTGGCGATCACCTCTGTCTGGGCACCAGCTTCACGCAAGCGGCGCAGCGTGGCCGGCGCCTTGATGGCCGCCACGCTGCCACTGACCAACACCAGCACCTGGGGAGCGGCCGCCGGGGGAGCGGGGAAGGGAGGAGTGTGCATGTTCCCAGTGTAGGGCGGGGAACGCCCAGCGCGGCGCCACCTGCGGGGCACGTGCGTGCAGAGGCGCACACGTGTACGGAGCCTGTGAGAACAGCGCCGCTAGAGTAAACAACATGTTGGGCCAACGCCGCCTTCCCCCCAAGGTTCTTTTTCTGCTCAGCCTGCTGCTGGGCGCGCTGGCCGGCGCGGCCGCTTACCGCTACGCCAGCGCCGAGAACTGGCTGCCAGCGGCCCTCTGGGGCGCCGTGGCCGTGTGGCTGGTGGTGGACGCGGTGCGCGCCCTGGGCTGGATGAAACATGGCCGCACCATCACGCCCCAGCCGGCCGCCCCGCAGCCCCAAGACACTGCCATGCAGAACCGTATGCCGGCAGCCAGTGTTCCCACCGCCGCCAGCACAGACCCCAGCGTGACGGGGGCGCAGGTCAATCCGCTGCTGCGTGAAGCGCCGAGTAGACCGGCCAATCAAGCCACCCAGCCGGTGCAGCCCACCGATCAGCTGGACTGAGACCTCTAGGGGACCGCAGCTCCCACGCCCACTGAAGACACAGCCTCCACCGGAGCCAGAGCGGGGGGACACCAAGGGCCAGGCCACCGGGCGCAGCGCAGCTTAAGAAAACCGACAGACCATCCGCCGCTGCCGGGGTGTCTTTTGCCCCTATCTCTTAACAGGGGGTTGGTAAACTGACAAAACTGACTGGGCCGTCTGCCCTTCGCCGCTGGGCCGCTGCTAGGGCGGCCCGGCACCGCAGAATTTCGTGCACGGTCGTTTCTCTCCCCCCTAGAGGTTCTTCTTGAAAAAGCTCAATCCCTGGTTGATTGTCCTGTTCGTGCTTGCGCTGATGCTGATGTACTCGCAGACCGCGAATGTGGGCCGCCCAACCGTCAACTATTCCGAATTCCAGGACCTGCTGCGCCAAGACCGTATTGAGCGGGTGGACATTGTGGGTTCCCGCGCCACCGTCACGCTGAACGAAGCGACCCAGGTGGACGTAGACACCCCCAACGGAGCGCAGCAGCGCGAGGTAGAAGGCGTCACCGTGCAGCTGTCCCCTTCGTCAGCCGTGCGCGACGACGAACTGATTCCGGCGCTGCGCGAGCAGGGCGTCACTGTCAACTTCCGCGAGCCCAGCCAGTGGTTCAGCATCATCATCAGCCTGCTGCCTCTGGTGCTGTTTGGGGCGCTCATCTACTTCTTCTTTATCCGGGCGCAGAGCAGTCAGGGCGGCATGATGCAGTTCGGGCAGAGCAAGGCCAAAAAATACGGCAAGGAGAACAAGGTCGAAACCAAGTTCACCGATGTGGCCGGCCATGAAGAAGCCAAAAAGGAACTGGTGGAGGTCGTGGACTTCCTCAAAAACCCTGGCAAATACCACCAGATCGGCGCCGAGATTCCCAAAGGCGTGCTGCTGGTCGGCCCTCCCGGCACCGGTAAGACCCTGCTGGCCCGCGCCATCGCCGGGGAAGCCGACGTACCCTTTTTCAGCGTAAGCGCCTCCGAGTTCATGGAGATGTTTGTGGGTGTGGGGGCCAGCCGCGTGCGGACCCTGTTCGAGGACGCCCGCAAAAACGCACCCGCCATCATGTTTATCGATGAGATTGACTCAATTGGCCGTAAGCGTGGTGCCGGAATCGGCGGCGGCCACGACGAGCGTGAGCAGACGCTGAACCAGATTCTGAGCGAGATGGACGGCTTTGATAAGGCGAGCAACGTGATCGTGCTGGCGGCCACCAACCGCCCCGACGTGCTGGACCCGGCGCTGCTGCGCCCCGGCCGCTTTGACCGCCAGGTCACCATTGACCTGCCCAACATGAAAGAGCGCGTAGCGATTCTCAAGGTGCACCTGCGCAACAAGCCGCTGGGCGAAGGCGTGGACGTAGACGAGCTGGCCAAGTCCACCCCCTACTTCTCGGGCGCCGACCTCAAGAACCTCGCCAACGAAGCGGCGCTGGAAGCGGCCCGCGTCGGCAAGACCCAGATTGAGATGGGCGACTTTTACCGGGCGCTGGACAAAATCACCCTGGGCCTGGAAAACGGTTCGCTCACCATTTCCGATCAGGAAAAGCGGGCCATCGCCTACCACGAGGCCGGCCACGCCGTGACCGCCGCCGTGATTCCGGGCAGCGACAAATTGCAAAAGGTCAGCATTATTCCGCGTGGCCGGGCGCTGGGCGCCGCGTTCTACCTGCCCGAAGAAAACGTGCTGATGAGCAAGGAAAAGCTGGAAAACCAGCTGGTGGTGGCCCTGGGAGGCCGCGCCGCCGAAGAAGTCTTTATCGGCAGCGTGACTTCCGGCGCGGCGGACGATTTCCGCAAGGCGACCAACATGGCCCGCAAGATGGTGCTGGAGTGGGGCATGGGCGACAACTTCGCCAACATGGCCCTGAACCCCGACAGCGGCGGCCCCGTCTTCCTGGGCGAAGACATGGCCAAGACCCGCAATTACTCCGAGCACACCGCGCAACTGGTGGATGAAGACGTGAAACGGATTCTTTACCGCGCCTACGAGCGCGCCAAGGCCCTGGTCAGCGAGTACCGGGGCGCCATGGACGAGGTGGCGGACGCCCTGCTGACCCAGGAACTGATTACCGGCGACGTGGTACGCAGCGCCGTGGCCCGCGTGAAGGGTGAAGTGCAGAGCGTGATTCCGGGGTCCAGCACCCCTCCCCTGCCCCCGGCGCCCGCCGCGACCGACTGAGCCCAGGAAGCCCTAGACGCTTCAGGCCCGGTCAGGAGCCCGGCCAACCCAGAACCCGTACCCCGCAAGGTACGGGTTTTTCTCTGCTGTGACGCGGCCCGGCAGGGGGTATGCCGAATGATCTACAGTGGGCCGATGGGGAACCACCACGACCAGCCCGCACCCACGGCACCCGCAACTCCCGAGTCCACCTGGGGCTACACCACCCGCGCCGTCCAGAGCGCCATTCCGCGCGGCCTGGGCCAGAGCATCGGCCTACCAGTCCACACGGCGGCCGCCTTTCAGTTCGGCACCCTGGAAGAGGCGCAGGGCGAGTTTGCTCAGGGCGGCGGCCTCAGCTACGCCCGGATACAGAACCCCACCGTAGCCATGCTGGAAGAACGTCTCAGCAGCCTGGAAGGTGCGGCGCACACGCTGGCGCTGGCGAGCGGACAGGCCGCCACCTTCGCCGCCCTGATGAGCGTGTGCCGCGCCGGAGACCACATCGTTTCGGCCGCTACTTTGTTTGGCGGTTCGGCGGGGCTGCTGCAAAATGTACTGCCGCTGATGGGCATCGAAACAACCTTTACGGACGGCACCCCGGAAGCGATGCGCGCCGCCCTGCGTCCGAACACCCGCGTGCTGTGGGCGGAAATGATTTCTAACCCCAGTGGTGACGTGGCCGACGTGGCCGCCCTGGCCGAGGTGGCCCACGCAGCAGGGGCCCTGCTGGCGATTGACAACACGGTGGGCGGCGCCGGCTACTTGGTGCGCCCGCTGGAACACGGCGCCGACATGAGCGTGCAGAGCCTGACCAAGTGGGCCGGCGGGCATGGCAACGCGATGGGCGGCAGTGTGAGCGTGGGCGGCAGCGCCGATCTGAGCCGCAACCCCATCTTTACCGAAGGAGCGGAGCGCAGCCTGCTGAATCTGCACGGAGCCGGGGCCCTGGCGCAGCGGCAGCGCTGGCTGGGCGCCTCACAGCTGGGTATGACCCTGGCGCCCCACTCGGCCTTCTTGCTGGGTCAGGGCCTGGAGACGGTAGGCGTGCGCCTGGACCGCGAGTGCGCTACGGCGCAGGCCCTGGCCGAGTGGCTGAGCGGCCATGAGCGGGTCAGCACTGTCAGTTACTGCGGGCTGCCAGGGCATCCCAGCCATGAGCGGGCGCAGCGCTACTTGCCACGCGGCAAGGGTGCCATCCTGACCTTTGACGTGCCGGACCCTTCACGCTTCCTGAGCCAGCTGCACCTGCTGCGCATCGCGCCCAATCTGGGTGACACCCGCACGTTGGTCGTGCATCCCTGGACCACCACGCATGGCCGGGTGCCCGAAGCCAGCCGCCGCGCCGCCGGGGTGGGGCCACAGACCATCCGCATGACGGTGGGCCTGGAAGACCTGGCCGACCTGCAAGCCGATATCGAACAGGCGCTCTGAACGGGGAATAGAAGGGGAGCGGGCACACAGCAGGGCCGCGCCAAAGCACTTGCGCGCCTTCCCCTGCCGTCTGCTGCGCCGCGTCCTTTAGACTGGCAGCACCCCAAACCAAGTTCACCCCGGAGGAACCCTATGACTGCACCCCGTCCCACCACCCTTGAAGACGCAGCCACCCGCCCCGCGCCCACCGCCGAAACCGTGCAGGGCCGCTACGCTGCCGACGCCACTTCCAGCCCGCGCAGCGCCCAGGACCGTGACCAGATCATGCAGAACCTGCGCTTCGGGGCCGATTTCAGCGACCACATGGCTTCGGCCCGCTGGACCGCCGAGAGCGGCTGGAGCGAAATGAAGCTGCTGCCGTACGGCCCCATTCCACTGGATCCCAGCGCCAACGTGCTGCACTACGCCCAGGAAGTGTTTGAAGGCCTCAAGGCGTACCGGCATGCGGACGGCTCTATCTGGCTGTTTCGGCCCATGTTCAACGCGGCGCGGCTGGCGGCGTCGTGCCGGCGCATGGCCCTGCCCGAGCTGCCCGCCGAGGACTTTATCTCCAGCCTGGTGGACCTGATCCGCACCGACCACGAGTATGTGCCCCATGTGGAAGGCGGCAGCCTGTACCTGCGGCCCTTCATCTTTGGGGACGGCGCCGGCCTGGGCGTGAAACCCAGCGCCTCGGCCCGCTACCTGTGCATTGCCAGCCCCAGCGGCCCGTACTTCAAGAACGGTTTTGCCCCGGTCAGCATCTGGGTGACCCGGCAGTACCACCGCGCCGGCCCCGGCGGCATCGGCGCGGCCAAAACTGGCGGCAACTACGCCGCGTCGCTGCTGCCCCAGCGCGAAGCGCAGGCCCAGGGTTACGAGCAGGTGTGTTACCTGGATAGCGTGCAGGGCGCAAATCTGGAAGAACTGGGCGGCATGAACGTGTTCGTGGTGCGCACCGACGGCACTGTACAGACGCCCCGGTTGACCGGCACCATTCTGGAAGGCGGCACCCGCTCCAGCATTATCCAACTGCTGCGGGACGCGGGCCGGCAGGTGGAAGAAACCGCCATCAGCTTTGACGGGCTGGTCGAGGACATCCGCAGCGGCGCCGTGGCCGAAATGTTCGCCTGCGGCACGGCCGCCGTGGTCACGCCCATCGGGCGGCTGGGCTTTGAAGGCGGCGAGGTAGAGCTCAGGCAGGGGGCCGTGACCGCAGAGGTGTACGGCACCCTGACCGGCATCCAATACGGCCGCGCAGAAGACCGGCACGGCTGGATGTACCGGGTCCTGTAAGGGTCTTCGACCAGCACCCGGCAGAGAAACACCGGGCGAGAAGCAACGTGCAAAAGGGCAGGGGGATAGCATGTGAGGCCCCCTGCTCTTTTGCCCTTCCATGCTCCTGCGCGGTCCGCTGCGGCCAAAATCCCAAGCTGCTAGCCTGACGCCATGCCATTTCAACCCCATCCCAGCTGGGCGCTGCTTGCCGAAGACGAGCACCAGCCCTGGCAGACGCTCAGCAGCACCGAGCTGGCCGGGCCGCCCCGGCGCGTGCTGCAAGACCGGGTTCAGGTGCGCCCCGGCGTGCAGACCGAGTACCAGTACCGCCCACGCGGGCACAGCGCCGTCTTCGTGCTGCCCGTGACAGAGGCGGGCGAGGCCGTGCTGATTCGGCAGTACCGCTACCCCCTGCGGGCCACCATCAGCGAAATCGTGGCCGGCGGTATCGAGGCGGGCGAGACCGCGGTAGACGCCGCTGTGCGTGAGCTGAAAGAGGAAGTGGGCGGCGCGGCGGCCGAGTGGGTGGCCCTGCCGGGCTTTTATCCGCAGCCCAGCATCAGCGGGGTGATCTTTTATCCGCTGCTGGCGCTGGGGGTCCGCCTGGGCGAGATGGCCCACGAAGACACTGAAACAATTGAGCGTTTTACCCTGCCGCTGCCTGAGGCCTACGCCCGGCTGGAGCGCGGCGAGATTCAGGACGGCCCCAGCTGCCTGACGCTGTGGCAGGCCCGCGCCGAACTGCTGAAACGGGGGCTGCTGTGACCGGGGACGCGAAACTCCCCAACCCCTTTACCACCCTGGCCCAGCAACACCGCCACGGCGAGGTGGTCGAGAACTCCGAATTTCTGGCCTACGCCCGCCGCAGTGACACGCCCGAAGAGGGGCTGGCATTTCTGGCCGAGCTGCGCACCAAATACCCCGACGCCACCCATCATTGCTGGGCCTACCGGATCGGTGACCTGTACCGCTTCAGCGACGACGGCGAACCGGGCGGCACGGCGGGCGCGCCCATCCTGCGGGCGATTGAGGGGCAGGGGCTACAGCATGTGATGGTCGTGGTTGTGCGCTATTACGGCGGCGTCAAGCTGGGTACCGGCGGGCTGGTGCGGGCCTACGGCGGCGCGGCGGCCGAAGTGCTCAGGACCGCCGAGCACTCCCAAGTGCGCCCACGTCTGCATCTGCGGGTCAGCGTGGGCTTTGCCGAGCAGGGGGCGCTTTACCACCTGCTGGACACCTGGGATGTGGTCAAGGGCGAAGAAGAGTACACCCCACAGGGCGTGACCGTGCCAGTAGAGGTGTACCCAGAAGACGAAGCGGGATTCACTCAGGCGCTGGAAGACGCCACGCGGGGCGCAGGCCGGCTGGAAGTGCTGGGCCTGGCAGATGAGGCAGAGGAGCGCTGAGGCGCCAGCTCCCCTCCCACCCGCCGGCGCTCTCTGGAGCAGTTGACAGCGGCCCCCCAGGAAAGGCGTCTGGGGGGGCGCCACTTTGCCCGTGCTCTTTTCAAAGTCACTCTGTCTGGACAAAGAACAGCGAAAAGCACGCCATTTTTATGTCAAATGCTCTAGTTCAGGTGGGCCTGCTGCCTGATCCACTCCACCACGTCAGCCAGCGGCTGCGGGGCGATGGGGGCAAAGTCGTCGGCCACCAGGCTGGCGGCTGGCCCCAGGCTGTGGCCCAGGCCGGGGTACAGGCGCACCGTGCGGTCCACTCCGGCGGCGTCCAGCGCTCGGGTCAGGCGCGGCAGATACGCGGCGGGCGTGTTGGCGTCGTTGGTGCCCTGCAAGACCAGCACCGGCACCTTCAGCTGCAGAGCCTGAGCGGTGACACTGGGCAGCGCCCGCGCCGGGCTGTAGATGTTCAGAAAGCCTGCGGGCGAGTTCAGCTGCGCGTCCAAGCTCTGCCGCGCACCGGGCAGGTACTCGCGGTCCAGCTCAATCACGCCATTTCCGTCGCGGTCCAGGGCAGGGCTGAGTGTGGGCGCACCGCCCGTAAAGCTGCTGGGGTCCAGCGCAAAGCCCACGGCATTGCGGGCCACCAGCCCGGCGCCCGGAGCGGCCATCACCGCCGCCAGATTCTCGGCACTCAGGCCGCCGGGGGCCACCTGACGCAGGTAAGGCAGCTGAACATCGGTCAGCTGAGCTTCAAAGAGCTCGCCCCAGTCCAGCACCACCGGCCCCTGCACGATCAGGCCCGCCACCTCCGGGTTGCGGCGCACCAGCTCAGCGGCTACGGTGCTGCCTTCGCTCCAGCCATACACATAAATCTGGTCCGGGTCTATCCGGGGGTTGCGGCGCATGGCGTCCAGCGCCGTCTGTGCATCGGCCAGGAAGGTGTTCAGGTCCGCTTCACCGTAAAAGCGGGCGTAGTCCACCTGACCGGGGCCGCTCACGTAGCGCTTGTTGTAGCGCAGGCTGGCAATGCCGCCCTGCCCCAGCGCCTGCGAGATGTCCCCAAAAATGCTGGACACAACCTGACCCTGCGGCCCGGCATAGGTAAAGTCCATATCGGCTGGGCTGGAGCCGTGAATCAGCAGCGCGGCGGGCACACGGCTGGTCTGCTCGGGGCCTGCCTGAACCGGGTAGGTCCACTGCGCGGGACTCTGAAAGTCGCCCAGAGTCAGGGTAGTGTCCTCGGTTTGCAGCGCCGCAGCCGCGCTGGGCGGTGCCGGCGGCGCAGTCACTCCACCCGCCGGTGCAGCGCGGTGCAAGGGCAAGGCCGGAATGGATAGGGCGGAGCTGGCCGGTGCCCCTGCGGACATGGAGGCTGGAGCAGGAGTGCCCCCACCCGCCAGGGCCACCGAGGACGACAGGACCAGCGTCAGGGCCAGCGGAAATGTGTTTTTTGGCATGTTTCACTGTAGCCTACGCCCTTACAGGTGGGATGAAAGGCGGGCGCTCATACGCGCTATTTGCCCACGCAGAAATTGCGGAACACTGCGTCCACAATGTCGCCTTGCACGTCACGGCCCGTCAGCTCGGCCAGGGCCAGCAGCGCTTCTTCCAGCTCTATGGAGGCGAGGTCGTCGGGCAGCGATTGGGCCAGCAGCACATGCTCCAGCGCCCGGCGGGCGGCGTCGGCCTGACGCTCGCTGCCCAGCCAGGCTTCGCCGCGTGAAGCGTCGCCCAGCAGCTCGGCCTGGAGCCGTTCACGCAATTCTGGGAGGCCCGCGCCCGTCGCCGCGCTCACGGGCAAGTAGGCGGCGTCCTGCCAGGCGGCGGGCAGGTCGGCCTTGGTCTGCAAAAAGATGGCCCGGGCCTGCGCCGGCAGCGTCAGCGGGGGCGGCGCAAAGGGCGCGGAGCCATCGGCCAGCACCAGCACGGTGTCCGCCCCTTCGGCCAGGGCGTGGGCCTGCCGCACGCCCGCCGCTTCGACCACGTCATCGGTGTCGCGCAGGCCGGCTGTGTCCACCAGCGTGACCGGCACCCCGGCCAGCGACAGGCCCGCTTCCAAGTAGTCGCGGGTGGTGCCCGCAATCGGCGTGACGATGGAGCGCTCGTAACCCAGCAGCGCGTTCAGCAGGCTGGATTTGCCGGCGTTGGGCGGGCCAATCAGGGCGATGCGGGCGCCCTGGTTCGCCACCCGGCCAGCGCGGGCGGTGCCCAGCAGCGCTTCCAGCTCGGCGGCGGCGCGGGCCAGCGGGGCCTGGCGCTCCTCTTCCGGCACGCCCTCTTCGGGATAGTCCAGCAGCGCCGCGATGCTGGACAGCGTGAGGGTCAGGTCGCGGGCGATGGCGTCCACCCGCTCGCCCAGCGCCCCGGACAGGCCCAGCGTGGCCTGACGGCGGGCGGTTTCGGTGCTGGACTCCACCAGGTTCAGCACCGCTTCGGCCTGGGCCAGGTCCAGCCGGCCCGCCAGATACGCCCGCAGCGTGAATTCACCGGGCCGGGCCGGGCGGGCGCCCAGCTCCAGAGCGCGGGTCAGCACTTCGCCCAGCACGGCGGGGCTGCCGTGGGTCTGGAACTCGGCCACGTCCTCGCCGGTGTAGGAGTGCGGGCCACGGAACACCAGGCACAGCCCTTCGTCCAGCAGTTCCCCGCCCGCGCCCAGCAGCTG
>JAUNHF010000014.1:0-6654 GCA_030524065.1 Deinococcus sp. | reverse complement strand
GAACAAGACGCGCCCGCCCGGCGTGCCGCTGGGACGGCGGCGGCCCGAGAATAGGGCGTCGGCGACGCGCAGGGCCTCTGGGCCGCTGACCCGCACCACCCCGACTCCGGCGTGCCCCGGCGCGGTGGCCACAGCAGCGATGGTGTCGGACAGG
Organism: Deinococcus sp.; assembly: GCA_030524065.1. Classification (GTDB taxonomy): domain Bacteria; phylum Deinococcota; class Deinococci; order Deinococcales; family Deinococcaceae; genus Deinococcus. Next base: position 6,500 of record JAUNHF010000014.1, on the reverse strand, counting down.
CCAGAGCGGGAAGAGGTGCGCGTCATGAGGTTCAGGGTAACGCTTGCCAAAGCTTTCTGTCCCGTGCTAAGCTCGTTCAGCGCTGAGGGGGCTTAGCTCAGCGGGAGAGCATCCGCTTTGCAAGCGGAGGGTCAAGAGTTCGAATCTCTTAGCCTCCACCAGAATAGACCGTCACCTGTATGGGTGGCGGTTTTTCTTTTTTCTTTTGTGCTGGCTCTCACAGGTTTCTTCTACTCTGCGGCCATGCGCCTGCGCTCTGCCTTGCTTCTGCTGACCCTGACTGCTGTCCACCAGGCCAATGCTCTGGCGGACAGCGCGGCCAACGCGGCTTTTGTGCAGCGCCAGATTGCGGCAGGGGCTTATTCGAGGCGCACATTGACTGTTAAAGACATGTGTAGCGGCAGACAGGACACCCGCACCTTCTGGCGGGATGGACGCGGCACCGTTCGGCGGTTTAGGCAGGTCAGCCGCTACGGCGAAGCAGAGCGGAACACTGAACTCAACTTCTGGTTCGACTGGGCAGGGCGCCATGACCGCGTCACCCAAAGTCTCTGGGAGGATGGGCGGCGGGTCAGGCTGCTGCAACTGGACTACGGCGGCAGCGGCGTGGTGACCGAGGCAAAGGCCGTACCGCCGCTGAGCCGTTCGGCCATTTTGCAGGCATTGCCCACTGACTACCTGCACTATGTATGGGCCTCGCGGGAGGCAGGGCTGAGTTGCGACTAGGGCCAGTTCCAGCCATAGCGTGGTCCTCCATTTTGCCGGCCCAGTACGCCATTTGGCGCATCTCTGCCCCCGTCCCGCCGCGCTAGCTTCGGCGCCTATGCCCAACTCCCACATGCAGCGAATCCTGGTTATCGGCACCACCGGCAGCGGCAAAACCACGCTGGCGCGGCGGCTGGGGCAAGTGCTGGGCATACCGCACGCCGAGCAGGACACCTGGAACCATCGGCCCGGCTGGCAGGAAGCGCCGCTGGCAGAGTTCCGCGCCGCTGTGGACGCTTTTACCGCGCAGCCCGCTTGGATCATGGACGGCAACTACACCAAGGGGCAGGACATCAGCTGGCCGCGTGCCGACACGGTGGTCTGGCTGGATTATCCGGCGCCCATAGTGTTCGGGCGGCTGCTGCGGCGCACCCTGCGGCGAATGTGGACCCGCGAGGAACTCTGGAACGGCAACCGCGAGCAGTGGTTTACCCTGCTGGCCCCGGACGGCATTTTGCGCTGGTTTTTCCGCACGCACTGGAAGAACCGCAGCCGCAACCGGCAGAAGCTGGCCCGGTATCCCCACCTGGACGTGGTGCGGCTGCGAACCCCCGCTGAGACTGAGCGCTGGCTGCGGCGGCTGGGCGGCTTTCGGCGCCCGCACCTCTGCGCTGACTCGCGCCGCGCAGACTGACCAAAGGCAGTGGGATGCACTCAAAGTGCTCGCGGAAGCGCACATACACAACTCAAGGCCCCCTTTGGTTTGGCGCTGCTCCTGGCACCAGCACATGCTCAGGCTCAAGTTGACCCACCCGCCATCCGGCCCATCCGCGAGAGCTCTGACGCGGGCAATGCCCAAAATGCAGCGGGCGAACTGACCACAACGGGAGAAGAAGCGGCGGCTCTGTAGCAACTTCTATGGGGGGCGTGACATCGTGCTGGCCGTACACAAGGCCGCGCCCGCCGACCTGAAAGAAGATTTCTGGTTGCGGGTCTACTGCAACGACGCGGAGGCCACCCACACCACGCGCAAGCCTCCAGAGCACTGGACAGCACACGGGCGCCGAAGCCTGGGGGTGCCCGCATAAAACCTTACACATCCAGCTCCACGTTCAGGCAGGCTCTGGACTCACTCCCACCGCTCCAGCCCGCGCCAGCCGTAGCGCAGCGCGCCCCAGGTGCCCAGGGCCGTCAGCAGCAGCAGGGCGCCCAGGCCGAGCAGGCCCTCCAGCGACCACAGCGCCGAGTAGCCTGGAAACAGGTCAGGCCGCAGCACACTGCCCATGGCCGCCTTGCCCAGCAGCGCCGCCGAACCGGCCGCGTACAGCAGGCTCAGGCCCATAAAGGCCAGTCCCGCCGGACTGACGCCGATTTCGGCCGGGTTGTCGGCGGTAAAGCGTGGGCTGGCTGCCCCCATGCCCGTGCCCAGCGCCGTGATCACCAGGGCGTTGCTGAGGGCCAGCAGCACGCTGAGCAGCATGACCGCAGGCCCCACCGCCATGATGCGGCCACTTGCCACCGCCAGCACCACGCTCAGCAGCAGCGTGACCGGCAAGATGCCCAGGAACTTGCTGAGCACGATCTGCCGCGCCGTGATGGGGCCAGTGCGCAGCAGCCAGTAGGCGCGGCCCTCGGTGCTGACCGCCGGAAAGGCCAGCCGCACCGCCACCGCCGCCACGATAAATCCCTGAAACACCAGCTGGAAGTAGCCCAGAATCTCGCGGAACTGGGGATACGGCAGTGGCACGCCCTGCACCGACATCAAGTACACGCCGGCCAGGGCCACCACCACCAGCAGCTGGCTCCACTGGGTGGGGTCGCGCAGGATGACCCGCCAGTCTTTGTAGGCCAGCGCTCCAGCGGGGCCAAGGCGGACCAGGAGGCGCTCGCCGGGGCTGGCGGCGCGGGGGGCCAGGTCCAGGCGGGACGTGCCCGCATCCAGCGCCCGCGCCCAGCCTTCCTGATAGGCCTTGCCCGCCAGCCAGGTCGCCAGGGCCAGCAGCCCACCGGTCAGCCCCAAGAGCGGCAGCAGCGGCAGCGGCCACTCGCCGCGAGCCGCCAGCCACACGCTCTGAGCGGCCCAGGAAGGTGGCAGCAGTGGATTGGTGGGGCTGGCAAACTCGCGCAGCACCTGCCCGAATTCGTCCGGGTTCTGCATTCGGCTCAGCACGGCTTCGGGACGCAGGGCCCGCACCGCAAACACCAGCCCCGCGCTCAGGATCACACCAAGCCCGGTTGCCACGTCGCGCACGCGGCCTGCTGGAGCCACCCGCATCAGCCCCACGGCCAGCAGCGCTCCCAGCCCGACTGGCGCGGCAAAAATAGCGGCGCAGGCCAGCGCAGTCACCAGATATGCCCACCAGGGCGCCTGCAAGAACGCGGCCAGCGTGAAAAAGAGAGGCAGCATGAGCAGCAGCGGCACCAGGGCACTGACCAGAAATGTCTCTGTCACCTTGAGCCCGAACACCCGCACCGTGCGGATGGGCTGCGCCAGCAAAAAGTTGAGGTCGTCACTGAGGTACAGCGTGGTGATGGCGGCAGTCGTGGCACTGAACGCCACGCCGGAGGTCAGCACCAGCAGCCCGATTTCCAGCACCCGCGCAAACACGTTCAGGCCGATGTCGCCAAACGTCCCCAGAAAGTTCAGCGCCCGCCAAGTGCCCCACACTTCGGCGTAGGCGAGCAGCAAGCCCAGGGCCCCCAGCAGCGCGAACCCGGCCTTGTTGCCCCGCGCCAAGGCGTTGGCCGAGGCCCGCGCCTTGAGGGCCAGCAGCGACGGGCCGGGGCGGGTCACTCTGTGGCCCCGGCCGCCACTTTGGCCGCACGCTCGTTGGCCTGTTCTTCTTCCAGCAGCCGGAAAAAGACGCGCTCCAGGCTTTCGCCGTCTGCCCCTCCCGCCGCCGTCCCGGTCTGAGCCCGCAGATCATCCACCGTGCCGGCCCCCAGCACGCGGCCCCGGTCCAGCACCACCAACCGGTCACATACCGCCTCGGCCAGCGGCAGCGAGTGGGTGGTCAGCAGCACGGCGCGGCCCCGGTCGGCGTGGGCGCGGAACAGCTCGCGCACCTGCCGCGCCGCGTGGGGGTCCAGGCCCACCATCGGCTCGTCCACAATCAGGACCGGCGGGTCGGGCAGCATGGCGGCAATAATGGCAACCTTTTGGCGCATGCCGTGCGAGTAGGTTTCGATCAGTTCGTTGCCGTATTCGCTCAGGCGAAACAACTCCAGCCAGCGCTCTATTTCCGGCCCCGCACTGGGCACCCGGTACAGATCAGCCACGAAGCGCAGCAGCTCGCGGGCGCTCAGCTTGCCGTACAGGTAAGGCCGGTCAGGGATGTAGCCGAAAGCGGCTTTGGCCGCCATAGGCTGCGCCCAGACATCGTGGCCGGCCACCCGCACTGCGCCGGACGTGGGCCGGGTCAGCCCCACCAGCGCCCGAATGGTGGTGGTTTTGCCGGCCCTGTTGCTGCCCAGCAGCCCAAACAGCTCGCCCGCGCCCACGCTAAAGCTGAGGTTGTCCACTGCCGCCACTTGGCCGAAGCGTTTGGTGTACCCGCTGACTTCTATCACCCGCGCAGTGTAGGCAGCGCGGGCTGGCGAAGTTGGCACAGATTGGAGTTGCTTCAGAAAGCGGTGCAGCGGCCCGCACAGCAAGGCCTCAGGCGGCGCTTGCCTGCTTGTCAGCCGGGAAGAACTGGCCCCGACTGCCGGCAAGCAGCTCTGGCATACCCTGTGGGCACTGGGCGGCCAGCCCAGCAGCAATGCTGTTCATCTGTGCCACCGCTCGCCCTGCGCGCTATTCGGCCTGCAAAGGTTCCGCACCACGCCCGCCCAAAATAGTGCCGCCAGGCCGCAGGTCGCAGAAGCAAGCCAGCGGTGTATAGAACAGGTCAGGCACGCCCAGAGGCCGCCACCCGCCGAAAGTCAGCGGTGGGACCGGAACGTAGCCCACCGAAACCCACTCGCCTACCTTTACACCATCGGCAGTTCGTCCAACACGCCGAAGTCACGCGGTACGAACAGGCTGCCCTCGGTCACGCCCTGGTCGCTTACCCCTTCCAGCACCTCTTCCAGCTCGGCACTGCTCAGCCCCCCCGCCAGATACTCGCGGTGCCGGGCGATCACGGCACGCACCTGCTCCGGCGTTTCGTGAACAAATTCCAGCCGGAAATGCCGGATGCCCACCGCCTGCCAGTCGTCCAGGTGCATGCCGGCCACCTGCGGGCGGCCTTCGAACACCGTGTTGCGGCAGCCCACGTCGGCCATGACCGGGTGCTGCACGCCGCGTTCGTCGCGCAGCGCCACCCGGTGAGACTCGCAGGGGTGGCCGCAGTTGGTGTAGTCGGTGCCGTCGCTCAGAAAGCGGCAAAACACGCAGTGCTCGGTGTGAAAGACCGGCAGGTGCTGGTAGGCGATGGCTTCCAGCGTTTCCGGCCCCACGAGCGCGGCCAGTTCGGCCACCTGCTGGGCGTTCAGGTCGTGGGTGGGCGTAATGCGGCTGAGGCCCAGGTCCAGCAGGGCGCGGGTAGTCAGGACGTTGGCGGCATTGAGCGAAAAGTCGCCGGTCAGCGCGGGCAGCGCTTCTGCGGCCTGCAAGCCTTCAAGCAGCCCGCCCGAGCGCACCAGAATGTCCGCGCCCAGGCCCAGCAGGAACTTTTGCAGGTTCTGCTCGGTGGGCTTGAGGATGCGCGGACTGGCAACCCGCACCGGAATGCCCGCCGCCTTGACCCGCTCCACGCTAGGTTTCAGCCCGTACAACTCCAAATAATCCAGTGTGATGGAGTCGGGGCGCTCCGAGAGGGCGGCGTCCAGCTGCTCGGGCGTGCGGACCAGCACATGCAGCTGCGGCGCAGCAGTGGAGGCCACCGGGCCGCTCTGCACACTGGCCCGCAGTGCCCCATCCAGCTGCGGCACGGGCGCACGCTCCGGCGCTCGCCCGCGCAGCTCGGTGAGGGCGCCCACGGCGTCGCGGCGCAGGGCATTGAGCGCCCCCAGCGGCAGGAACAGACCCACGCCTTCTGGCGCAGTCAGCTCGGCGCGGAACTCGCCCAGGTGGTAGCCGGTGCCGCCCAGCTTGCCCAGCTGCTCGCGCAGGCTCACGGCGTCCAGGGCACGGTTGCGCGCCTCGCCCAGCGGAGTCTCCCCCTGCACGGTCACGCTGCGGCCTTCCTCATCGCTCAGGGTGAGGGTGGGCCGCTCGCCCAGGTGGCCTACAAACTGGGCGGACACGGGCCGGGTATAGACCGGGTCAGCGGCGTCGGTCAGCGGCTTTAAGCGGCTGTTCAGCGTGGGGTCCTGGGTACGCCACACCGGGTCGCCCTCACGCACGCGGCCAGGGTCCACCGCGCCGCGCCCAAAACGCAGTTCGTAGACCTGACCGGGACGCACTTCCGCCTCTACCTGCTTGCCCCCCTGCCACAGCCCGTACACGAAGCCGCCCTCCTCGCGGCCTTCAGGCTTGCGCCAGTTGGCCGGGTCGAACACCAGACCGTCGCCGGGCCGCACTGCCCGCTCCAGCTCCACCAGCACGCCGCGCTCGGTCACGCCACGCACGGTGGCCACCCGCACGCCCCGGTGCCGGGGAGCCCGGCCGCGCACCACAGCCTGATGGTTGGTGCCGGTCATGAAGTGCGGCCCCAGCCCCCGCGAATAAATCTGTTCCAGGTCCTGCTCTTCCTGGGGCGTCACGCTGAGCGGCAGCCCAGCCCAGGCTTCGTCTACGGCCCTGCGGTAGGCGGCCGTGGTCAGCGCCACGAACTCGGCGTCCTTGTAGCGGCCCTCGATTTTTAGGCAGT
>JAUNHF010000330.1 GCA_030524065.1 Deinococcus sp. | reverse complement strand
CGGCGTGCAGAAAGCGGGCCACCCCGCGCCCACTGCGGCCCAGGCCATAAATCAGCCAGGGGGGATCGGAGGAAGGGGAGTCGTGCGGCCTGCGGTCAGTCACAGGGCTTATGTTACGCGCCCGAGGTGGGCCGGAGGTGTAGAGGGCACAGGCCGGGGCATGTCAGGTCCTGCCGTTTGCCTGCCTTGGACCGTCTGGCGGCTGCGCCCAGGCGACTCCTTTGGGCGCACCATCTGGCAAGATAAAACCCATGAATCCTACCGAGATCCGGGTGGTCAACCTGTTGCCCGCTGCATTTGCGGTGCTGGCGGCCATGTTGGCCCTGTACTTCTTCAGCCAAGTGACCACGGCGCTGCTGGCGATCACGCTGGCAGTGCTGCTGGCTTCGGCGCTGAATCCGCTGGCCCGGGTGTTTGAGCGCTGGATGTCACGCGGTATGGCGGCCATTGCGACCGTGCTGCTGGTGCTGGGCGCCATTATCGGCATGGGGGCCATCGCGGTGCCGCCGATTGTGGGTCAGCTGACGGCGGTGGACCTGCCCGGCACGGTGGGCGAGGCCCAGGCGCAGCTGGAAAACCTCGCCCGGCGCTACCCGCAGCTTGAGCCCCTGGTGCAGCCGGAGCGGGTGCAGCAGTTCCAAGCGCAGCTGACCGCATGGCTCAGTTCCTTGGCAGGGTCGCTGCTGGACCTGGCCTCCAAGCTGGTGGGCCTGATTTTTACCGGGGTGCTGACCCTGATGATGGTCATTTTCGTGCTGGCTAACCCGGCGCCACTGCTCGGCGGAGTCTTGGGCGCTTTCCCGCCGCAGTACCGCGTACCTGCCACCCGCGCCCTGGCGCAAATCCTGATGCAGATGGGCGCCTGGGGCCGGGCGACCGTGCTGATCATGCTGGCAACTGGGATCATCATGGCGGGCGGGCTGTACTTGCTGGGGGTAGACAACTGGCTGATCTTCGGGGTACTGGCCGCGCTGGGCGAACTGATTCCCAACATCGGCCCCATCCTGGCGGGGTTCCCACCGGTGGTGTTCGCCGCTGTTGAAGACCCCCAAAAAGGGCTGTATGTGCTGCTGTTCGCCATCGTGTTTCAGCAGCTGGAAGGCAATGTCCTGGCGCCCTACCTGCTGGGCGGCGCGGGCAAAATGCACCCCCTTTCGGTGCTGATCGGGGTGCTGCTGTTTAGCAGCGTGTTCGGGATTGTCGGGGCTTTTTTGACGGTGCCGTTTCTGATCGTGATCAAGGCGGTGTACGAGAATTTCTATGCGGCCGGCAATGCCCGACCGGAAATCACCGACGAGGTGGCCCAGGCCCTGATTCGCGGCGACGTGGGCGAAGAACTGGAACGCGAGCAGGAACGTGAGGAGATCCTCAGAGAGCAGCGCGAGAAAGCGGCCAAAGCCCAGGCCGAAGCGCGGGGCGCACAAAGCGCAGGCGAAGAGAAAAAGCTCTCTATGCAGCAGGTGGAGCAGCTGCTGGGCGCCCAGCCGGCAGAGCAGGGCGCTTCCCAGGAGGCCGGCGCCCCAGCGGTGCAGGTGGTCACGGGCGAGCCACTGGCCGGAGCTGCGCCGCTCAGCGGTTCCGTGACACCGGGAGAGCGCCGCCAGAGCTAGGAGGTGCAGGGGGCCAAGCGGGAAGCGTCCAGCAGGGCAGCGCTCCGGGGCACTGCGGCAAAAGAAAAGGGGGGAAGGCGTTCAACTGCGCTTTCCCGCCTTCTTCTAGATCACTGCACCTGCTGGCTGCATCGTATCTTGGCCCGGAGCCTGAGAGCATTCACGCCTTGAGCCCAATTCAGTCAGCGAAGCGCTTGAGCACGTCGCGGCTGATGACCAGGCGCTGCACCTCGTCGGTGCCCTCGCCGATCCGGGTCAGGCGGTTGTCGCGCCAGAAGCGCTCCACCGGGTACTCCTTGATGTAGCCGTAGCCGCCCAGCATCTGAATCGCTTCGTCGCAGGCTTCTACGCCCACCACGGTGGCGTAGTACTTGGCGCGGGCCACAGCCGCAGTAAAGGGTTGCCCGGCGTCCTTGAGGTCGGCGGCTTTGCGGATCAAGAGTCTTGCAGCTTCCAGCTTGGTGTCCATCTCGGCCAGACGGAAGGCAATGTTCTGGTTGTAGGCCAGCGGCTTGCCGAACTGCTCACGCTCCAGGGTGTAGCGGGCGGCGTACTCGAACGCGGCGCGGCCCAGGCCCAGGCCCATTGCGCCGATGCCC
>JAUNHF010000329.1 GCA_030524065.1 Deinococcus sp. | reverse complement strand
TGCCGTGCTCCAGCTCCACGAACAGGCCGAATGCGTCGTGCCCATGCCCGTCGGCCCAAGAGTCTGAGCCATGGTACGTGTGGGCGCGGGCCTTGCCGGTGGCGTCCTGGTACACGGTCACGCCTGCCGCTTTCGTGCTGCTGTTCGGGCTCAGGTACTTGCCGCCACGCTGCTTGTACCCGTTGCGCTCCAGAATCTCGTGCACGGTGTACTTGGCGTTGAAGGCGTCAATGACACTCTCGCCCTGGTAGGGCTGGGCCGGGCTGCGCTGCTGCTGGGGGCGGGGCGCTTCCTGCTCTGCCCAGGGGCACGCGGCCCGCATGGCGGCGGCGGTCTGGTCCAGGTTCTCCCACAACTTCAGCAGCTCAGCGGGGAGTTCGGGAATGTCTTCAGGGCTGCGGGGCGGCGTGCCTTCCCAGGTGTAGGGCTGCTTCGTGTCGGGGTGGATGCTGGGGGGCAGCACGTCCTGGCGCCCTGGGCCTGCCCGGAACTCCACCACGCTCACGCGCTTGGGCTGGCCGTTCTTCTGCTTCTCGGTGGGGTGCGGCCAGCTGATCGCGGCATACCCCAGCGCCACGTGGGCGGGGGCAGCGTACAGCGGCTTGCTGTTGCGGCCCTTGATACGCACGGGCGCAGCGGCCAGCACGGCGTCCAGGTCCACGCCCACAGCAGCAAACGCCAGGCGGGCATACTCCAGGTGGTCCACGTCCACCAGCACCACGCCGCTGGCTTCCAGGTGCAGGCCCATGTTCTGGCCGTTGGCCCACGTGGTCAGCGCTTCGTCCTCGGTCATCACGGGGTTGTTCTGCCAGTCGGTCAGCGTCGGGCGCTTGCCGTGGCTCAGGGGCACCAGCGCCCAGCCAAGGCGGGCGGTGTAGTGTTTCGCGTGCTTCTGTGCTACATTCAGGTTATTCAAGGGACATTCCTTTCACCCCACTGGTTCGCGTCCAGTGGGGTTTTTACTTGGCTTAGAAGGGGGGCTGCTGCTGTGCGCGGCCTTCGTGCGGGTCAAAGTCGGGGATGACTTCGGCGTCAATCACCTCCGGCTCTGCCTGCTTTGCCGCTTCTTCTTCGGCGTGCAGGCGCTTGCCCAGTGCGGTCAGCTCGGCGTAGGTTTCCTGGGCTGCGTCCACGCTCTCACGCCACTTGCGGGCGGCGAAGATGCCGTCTAGCTCGGGCTTCGCTGCGGGGTAGCGGTTGCGAATCTTGGCGCCCACGGTGCCCAGCTTGGTGGCCCACTGCTCCATCACGCCCGCTTGTTCGGGCCGTGCTTCTTGCGCTACCTGCGCCTTCACTTCCTGGGTGATGTCGGCGGAGCGTCCGGCGGGTACTTCTTTCAGCGGCTCGGCACTGTCGGCCTGGGCCATTTCCTCGGCGGTGTACACGCCACTCAGCTCAGCCGGGAACGCTTTGCGCAGGGCCAGTGCTTCGGCGCATTTGCCCAGCATGGTGTGGGGCATCTTCGCCCACATGTCACCCACGATCTTCTTGCCGGTGCGCTGGCCGTTCTGCCATTCGTCCTTGGTCTGGACATACTCGGACCAGCGGGCGGTGGCGGTGAACTCCGCGATGTGACCCTGCACCAGTCGGCGGGCAGTGACCCGTGCCCACTCTGGGTAGCCGTCCTTGTTGGTCGGCCCAAACTCGGCGTCGGTGGTGCCCAGATGGGCCGCGCTGCGGGAGGCAATCAGGCGGTATCCATCAATGCCCGTCTGAATGGTCATCTTCTCTTCGCGCCCGCTCTTGCGCTTCACGGCGTAGATTTGGCGCTGAAAGGGGTTCAGCCCGCTGGACTTGGCAACTTCCAGGAACAGGGACAGCTCCGTGTCGGTGGTGCCAGCAGCCACCGTCTTCTTGATGAGGTCCACTTGCTCTTCCGTCCACCCTTGCGCGGCCACGGGCGGCTGGGCAGGGCGCATCTCCAGCGCGGTCACAGCACCGCTCCCACCATCGGGTTCAGGGCACGTTCCCAAATGCAGCCCAGGGCCAGCCCAATGAGGAGGGTCACCACCAGCAGGCCGATCAAGGCTTCGGGGCCGGTGTACGGGTCCAGCTCGGCGCGTTCCTGCTCGATCAGGTCCAGTTCATCCATAAATCATCAGCTCCTTGTCGTCGTCGGCGCTGCCTTCGTGCAGCCACCATGAGTCGGTATTGTCCTCGCGGCGCAGTTCGCGCCCGTCGGGCAGTAGGGCGTAGCCGGTGCGTTTGGCCAGCCG
>JAUNHF010000328.1 GCA_030524065.1 Deinococcus sp. | reverse complement strand
CGTGCTGGACACACTGGAAGGCACCCGCCACGAGGCCGGTGAACTGATTCACGCCGAGCAGCAAGGATTCTGGAGCTTCGGGCAGGCCCACTCGGACCTGGCCGGCGTAGTGGCCGGAGCCAAAGCGGGCCGCCAGACCGGGGAGGAAATCATCTTCTTTAAATGCGTGGGGGCCGCTTATTTTGACCTGGCGGTGGCCCTGGGAGCCTACCGGGAAGCCCAGCAGCGCGGCCTGGGCACCGAAGTTGCACTGTAAGAATCTGGAGGACGCAGTCGGAAATCATTTCTGGCTGCGTCACGCTTGGGCCTATCCTTACCACGCCCTCCACAGCCCCAGCCCAAAAGCCAGCGCACAGGCCAGCGCCAGCCGCCAGTGCCCGCCCCGGCCCGGTTTGGTGAGTGGCATCAGCAGTAGCAGGGACAGCGCAGGCAGCAGCCAGAGCCAGGCGTCCCCGGCCCGCCAGGCCAACAGGCCACTCAGCGCCACCCCCACCACCACCGCAAAGTACAGCCGGTGATGCCACGCCCGCGCCACGGCAAAGCGCCGCAGCTGTAGGCCCAGACCCAGGCCCAGCAGGGCCAGCAGCAAAGCGGCGGTCAGCAGCAGGGCGAGGTGGTGCGGCACGCCTCCTAGCATAGGACAGCGGCGCCAGGGCAACACCCGGCATAGAAAACGGCCCCCGCCACGCAGGAGCCGCCAGAGAAGGACACGTTTACTTCAGCAGTTCATCTTCGCTGAAGAACAGGTTCAGTTCGCGCTGGGCGCTGTCGCTGCTGTCGCTGCCGTGGGTCACGTTCTCGCCCATGCTGGTGGCAAAGTCGCCGCGAATGGTGCCAGGTGCGGCGTTCGCAGGGTTGGTGGCGCCCATCATGCCGCGCCAGCCGGCGATGACGTTCTCGCCTTCCAGGGCGATGGCGACCACCGGGCCGGAAGTAATAAAGTCCACCAGCTCACCGAAAAAGGGCTTCTCGCTGTGCTCGCCGTAGTGGCTTTCGGCGGTTTCGCGGGGAATCTGGTACATCTTCAGGCCCACCACGCGGTAGCCCTTGAGTTCAATGCGGCGCAGGATTTCGGCGCTCAGGCCACGGCGCACGCCGTCGGGTTTGATCATGGCAAAAGTTCTTTCGGTCGGCATGGCTCCGAGTCTAGAGTATTTGCCCGCTGCCATGACAGGCCCTTGCCAGCCACCCAGGTTGAGGAACGGGGTCACACGGCCAGCCAGCTTGCCCAGCGGCCGCCCGGCTCGGTCTTTGCCCTGCCGGTGGCGGCCTTCCAAGTGTCAGGCTCTGCGCGGCCAGGCCGCACAAGGAGCAAGCGCAGTTGCCCTGCCGGGCACCGACCTATACTGCGTGGCGTGATCTCTGCCCCCAAACCCCCCAACGCTTTTCAGTACGCCTGGCGCAGCCCCTGGGTCCGGCTGGTCGTCTTCGGCCTGCTGGCCGCCGCCGCCTACCGCTTTACCGGCATGATCAGCGGCATTCTGGTCAATTTTGCTATCGCTTACCTCATCGCTTACATCGCCAATCCCATGCTGAACTGGCTGGAACGCGGCCGGGTTCCACGCGGGCTGGGCGTGCTGTTCGTGCTGCTGCTGTTCGGCGGCCTGCTGTCGGTGGCCGGTGTGCTGCTGGGCACCATCATCAGCCAGCTGATTGATCTGGTGCGGCAACTGCCGCAGCTGGTACAGAACCTCGAAGGTTGGGCCGACAACTGGGTTGCCTGGCTGAGCGCGCGCGGCATCACCGGCATAGAAGAAGCCCGCGCGGGCCTCACCGAAACAGTGCAGGCCTATATCCGCAACCTGGGCGACAACCTGGTGCCGATGCTCCAGCGCTGGCTGAATCCGCAGGGCGCCCTGTTTACCTCTATCGCAACCATCGGCAGCGTGCTGGGCCGACTGCTGATCGTCATGCTGATGAGCGTGTATCTGATGCTGGATTACAGCCGGGTCAACCGCGCCATGCTGAAGATGTTTCCGCGCCCCTGGCAGTCCCGCGTACTGGAATTTACCGACCTGGCCGGCACCGCCATCGGCGGCTACGTGCGCGGACAGCTGCTCATCGCTCTATTCGTGGGCACGGTGGTCGCGCTGGGACTGAGCCTGCTGGGCATTCCCAGCGCGCTCGCTATCGGGTTTTTGGCCGGGGCGTTCAACATCATTCCCTACCTGGGGCCAGTGATCGGAGCCATTCCGGCCATTCTGCTGGCCGCGCCGATGGGCCTGACCAAGGTGCTGCTCGCC
>JAUNHF010000327.1 GCA_030524065.1 Deinococcus sp. | reverse complement strand
TGGAGCAATTCCAGCCCCTTTCGCCGGGCGTGCGAGGCGCTGCCCAACCTGACCCACATCACCACCGTGGGCCTGCGCGGGCTGCGCTTTGACCCCGAAGCGGTAGCGGCGGCGCGGGCACGCGGGCACACCCTCATCCCGGTGGAGGACGTGACCGCCGACCTTTTGGGGGTGATTTCGCGCTTGCCCAAGGGGAAAAACGTCTATTTCAGCATCGACGTGGACGGCTTTGACCCCGCCGTGATTCCTGGCACGTCCAGCCCCGAGCCGGACGGCCTGACCTACGCGCAGGGAATAAATATTCTGGCGGCGGCAGCGGCGAACAACACGGTGGTGGGCCTGGATCTGGTCGAACTGGCCCCGGGCCTTGACCCGACGGGCCGCAGCGAACTGTTGATGGCGCGCCTGATTATGGAGACTTTATGCAAAGTTTGGGAGAATGGAGCATGAAACAAACAGATGTGTTGGTGGTGGGTGGCGGTCTGGCCGGCCTGGTTGCCGCCTGCGAGGCGGCGGACGCCGGGGCCCAGGTGCTGGTGCTGGACCAAGAAGGTGAGCAAAATCTCGGCGGGCAGGCCTTTTGGTCGCTTGGAGGGTTGTTTCTGGTGGACTCGCCCGAGCAGCGCCGCTTGGCGATCCGCGACAGCCTGAACTTGGCGCAGCAAGACTGGAAGGCGGCCGCCGGATTTGACCGCCCCGAGGACCACTGGGGGCAGCGCTGGGCCGACGCTTACCTGGAGTGGGCCGCCGGACCCAAGCGCGAGTGGCTCGCCCGCCAGGGCGTCAGCTGGTTTCCGGTCGTAGGCTGGGCCGAGCGCGGGCTGAACAGTGTGCCGCGCTTTCACCTGACGATGGGCACCGGCCCCGGCGTCCTTGCACCGTTTATTCGGCGGGCACGCGAGCATCAGCAGGCCGGGCGGCTGCGCTTCGCCTTTCGCCACCGCGTGCGTGAGCTGCTGCTAGAAGGCGGCGCGGTGGCCGGCGTGGCAGGCGACGTGCTGGAACCCAGCGACGTGGCGCGGGGCGAGCGCAGTTCACGGGTGGTGGTGGATGACTTTAGTTTCCGGGCCGCCAGCGTGATTCTGGCCGGGGGCGGCATCGGCGGCAACCTGGACCTTGTGCGCCGGGCCTGGCCCACCGAGCGGCTGGGGCCGGTGCCGGAGCACCTCGTGGTAGGCGTGCCGCACCATGTGGACGGCCTGCTGGGTCAGCTGGCGGCCCACAGCGGCGCGAGCAGCGTTAATGGTGACCGCATGTGGCACTACACCGAGGGGCTGCACAACTGGGCTCCCATCTGGCCGGGGCACGGCATCCGCGTGCTGCCAGGGCCAAGCAGCCTGTGGCTCTCTCCCACCGGCGAGCGCTTGCCCGCGCCGCATTTTCCGGGGGTAGATACGCTGGGCACGCTGAACTACATCGGACAAAAGGGGTATCCCTTTACCTGGTTCGTGCTGAACCGCGCCATTATCCGCAAAGAATTTGCGCTATCGGGCAGTGAGCAAAACCCCGACCTTACCGAGCAGGGGCTGCTGTCTACTGTGCTGACCCGCCTGGGCCGGAGCGTGCAGGGGCCGGTGCAGGCGTTCATGGATCAGGGAGCAGATTTTGTGGTGGCTGACGACCTGGACAGCCTGCTGGACGGCATGGAACGCCAGAACGCCGCGCAGGGCTTGCCGCTTCACCGCAGTAGCGTGCGGGCAGCGGTAGAAGGCCGGGACCACGCGCTGCAAACGGGCGAGGCAGACGCACAGCTGCAACTGATTGACCGCGCACGCCGCTTCCCTTCCGAAAAGATTCTGCGCGTGACCCCTCCTGCGCCTGTGCTGGACCCCAGCAACGGCCCGCTGATTGCGGTGCGCATGAGCGTCCTCACCCGCAAGAGCCTGGGGGGACTGGAAACCAATTTGCAGGGTCAGGTGTTGCGCCCCGGCGGCGCAGTGTTTGACGGACTGTACGCAGCGGGCGAAATCGCGGGCTTTGGCGGCGGCGGCTACCACGGCTACCGGGCGCTGGAGGGCACCTTCCTGGGCGGCTGCCTGTTCAGCGGGCGGCGGGCCGGACAGGCGGCGGCGGGCAAGGAAGTGCAGCTGTGACCACACTGTTTACCCACATCTCCCAGCTGGCGACCCCCCGCCCTGGACCCCAGCGCGGCGCGGCAATGGGTGAACTTTGCGTCACCGAAAACGCCGCGATGGTGGTCAGCAATGGGCGCATTGAATGGGTCGGCCCCGCTGTCCAGGCCCCCGCC
>JAUNHF010000013.1 GCA_030524065.1 Deinococcus sp. | reverse complement strand
TAGACCAGCCACCTGTAGATCAGCCACCGGCTCACCGGGCAGCAACTCTTCCAACGCCTGCTGGGCGGCGCAGCGCTCCGCTTCCCGGCGGCTGCCGCCTGTGCCGGAGCCCAGCCGCTGACCGTCACACCACACCTCGGCCACAAAGCTGGGCGCGTGGGCTGGGCCACTGCCCTCCACGCGAAATTCGGGGCTCATCCCCTGGGCGGCCAGCGCCGCGATCAGCTCTCCTTTGGGGTTGTCGGCCATGGACTCAGCATACCGGCCCTCTTGCCGCTGGCTCCCGCCGGGTCAGGGCTGGGTGCCCGCAGAGGGCAGTGCCACGCTCCAGATGCCAGCAAAATTGACCACTTGGGTGTCGGTATCGGGCGTGGCGTAGGCACTGATGCTGCCGTCCAGATACAGCGCGTCTGGGCAGCGCAGGGTGTCCCGGAAAAAGACCGCAAAGGCATAGAAGTTCACCGGGGCATTGCTGATGGCAAAGCGCACCCGGCCGTCGCTGCACACACCTACCCCACTGCGCAGCTTAAAGGAGGTGCTCGCTTCGTTGAACGACGGATGAACGTGCCCGCGCCGCAGCAGCAGCGGCCCCGACTGCGACGCGTATTCCGGGCGCAGCTTCTGGGCCACGTATTCGCCGGTTTCGGTCACGCCGGCCTGGTCACCGTCCACCCAGAACACGCCGTTGGGCACCAGGGCGAAGTTGCCGCCCGTGCGGGCAAAATTCAGTGGAACAAGTTCCCGGCGGCCCTCCACATGCAGGCCCAGCGGCTTGTAGCCAGGAGCATAGATGCCGCTGTTGGTCAGGAACAGGGCGCGGTCGCCTTCTTTGCGCAGGCGCTCACGCAGCTGCGCGAACGTCTGGTACGGCTGCCGGGTGGTGGGATTCAGCCAGTGCAGCCGCAGCTGGTCGCGGCGCAGGTCCACCGTCGCCACGGTGTAGCTGGTCAGGCCGCCGCGAATCTGCTGCAAGGTCAGTGCCTGCGCCGCCGAGCCGCCCAGCAGCAGGCCCAGGACCAGCAGCCCGGAACTGAGGGCCGGTGCGGCGTGCTGATGTGGTTGCCTGTGCATCGGGTTCATCATGACAGGCCAGGGGACGCAGGGGCATGAAAGTGGCGTGAGGGTGGCCGGCCCACCTTGCGTTGCCTGCCATGGCCGCAGGACCCAGCGCCTGGGCCTAGGGCTTGCACGGCGCGGGGGGGCTATGTTACTCTTCCTTTCGCGCCTCAAAAGGGCCAGCCACATATTCGGCAGTAGCTCAGTGGCAGAGCATCCGACTGTTAATCGGACGGTCGTTGGTTCGACCCCAACCTGCCGAGCCAAAATGGAACAGCCCCCGCACTCAGCGGGGGTTTTTCGTGTCTTGGGACTGCGTCATGGGAACCGGGGCAGCCTGTTCCCATGCACACTGCACTCCGTCGCACAGCACGCACTTTCCAGGCCTCCTCACTGGCTGGGTTGAACCACCCCATTTGGAACAGCTCAACCGCCGCCCGTATCAGTCGCGCCGGCCCAGTCCCCCGATCAGTGAGATGCGCTGCTCGGCCATCAGCCGGGCGACCGTGTGCACCGGCTGCGCCGAATGCCGCGCCACCTCGCAGATGCGGATGACATTCTGGTACACCTGCTCGGCCGCTTCTTCCTTGCCGCAGCCGTGGGCCGCCGCGATCATGCCCGCGCTGTTGATGGCGAAATCGGGAATGTAAACGATACCGGCCTCACGCACCGCGTCCTCACCAGCGCGGGTGAGCGGGTGGTGTTCACCCCCGGCGATCATGCGGCATTGCAGGCGGGGAACAGCCGCCAGAGCGATGCTGCTGCCCCCCCCACACGGCGCGAAGATGTCGCAGGGCGCGTCCAGAATATCGGCCGGTTCCATAGCCACCGCGCCCAAGTCCTCAACCAGTTCCTGCATCACCGCCGGGCGGTGGTCGGCCACGGTCAGGCGTGCCCCTTCACGGTGCAGATGCTCGGCCAGTTCGCGGCCCATCGCTCCCAGCCCGTAAATGGCCACCCGCACCCCGCGCATGCTTTCACTGTTCAGCACATACTTGGCGGCTGCTTTCATGCCCCGGTAAACGCCGTAACCGGTGACCCGGCTGGTGTCGGTGTGCTGCCCCAGCGTGCCGGGTGTTTCCTGCGCCACAAAAGCGATGTCGCGCGGCGTTACCCCGATGTCCTCGGTCAGAATCACCCGGCTGCTCAGTGGGCGCAGCTCGCGGCCCAGCGCCCGGAAGAGGGCCTCGCGGGCGTGCGGCTGCGTCTTGGACGCCAGCAGGTCGCCGTTGCCGGGCACGATGGCGCAGGCACCACCGCCATAATTCAGCCCAGCCAGCGCCGACTTGAGGGTCAGGCTCTCGCTAAGGTCCAGCGCCGAGCGCACCAGGGATTCTTCGTCCAGCTGCCGCAGGCGCACGCCCGCGATGGCCGGCCCCAGCACGGTCGAGTGCACCGCCAGCACGGCCTGTAGGCCCGTAGGGGGATGCTGAATCAGCGACAGCGACTCGTGGCCGCGGGCCTGCAACTCGCTGAAAATCAGCATTGGGCCGCCCGCCCGCTGGAGCGGGTCTTCGGAAAGCGGGAGTGTGAGAGGCGCGTCATAGAGGCAAGATATACTTCCCGTGAAGAACCTGACAGATGGACCTGACAGATCAATCCAGCGCCGCCTCTTTTTCCCAGGAGCCTTCCTTGCCAAGAGCGCCGGCCACAGCTCTGCGGGCCGGTGCCCGCCTGGGCCGGTCTGCTGCTCAGGTTTAGCCCCCGCCCCCTTTTCACGGTTCGTTCACAGTGAAGCGGTCCTGGCCCGGTTCCCAGTGCGGTCCGCAGACAAGCCAACGAGGTCAAGATGAATCCAGTTCTGTCCCGAATTCCCGTCAAGATGCTTGGGGACGTGCTCTCCACCCGCGCCCTGGAACGCATCATCCAAGACGCCGCGCAGGAGCGGCGCATTCACCCGGCGCAGCTGGACGCTCAGGCGCTGGAAAGCGTGCTGAAAAAGGACATCTACCGCCGCTTGCAGACCAGCCTGCCCGCGCAGCTGGCAAAAAGGCGCGTGCTGGATGTGCTGGCCGAAGTGCAGCGGGTGTCGGCCGAGGTCGGCACTGTGGACTATGTGCCGGTGGACCTCAGTGGGCTGGAAGAGGGCGTGCGCCGCTTTACCCTGTATTTTGACTGGCCCGAGTCGCAGCGCCTGCGCGGCGTACTGAGCATGGCCCGCCAGGAAGAAGCGGTGGGCAGCGACGTTTCGGCCTTGCTGGAAGAGGGCGAGAGCCTGATTGCCCAGATGGACCGCCGCTTGGCCGAGGGCCTGGTGGTTCAGGGCCAGGACCTGGCCGAACTGCGCGCCACCTTCGAGCGGGTAAGCGCGGTGGGCGGGCGCGAGGTGCGCCGGCTGGAAACCCTGCTGGAGCAGGTGGACGACGCCCAGAAGCAGGGAATGCTGCTGCCCGGCGAGGTGGAACGCGCCCGCACCCTCAGCCTGAAACTGCGCCGGCAGCTGGAATCCTCGGTGGTCCAGAGCAGCCCCGGTGCGGCGCAGGCCGACGCCGAGGCCGAGGCCCGAATCCGCGCGATGGAGCTGGAGCACGCCGGACGCCGCCTGGGCGACGTGATGGCCGAATTCGGGCCGCTGATTGACGGACGCCCCGAACTGGAAACCCACGCCGCAGCGCTGGGCGACGCCCTGGCCGGCGGCACCCTGACCGAGCAGGCCGTGGCCGACTGGCAGCAGGACCTGAGCGCCCAGCGCGGGCAACTGCGCGACGAGCAACTGGCGCAACTGGGCGAGTTGGAGCGCCAGCTGGGCGAGCTGCCGGCCAGCGAGGAAGCCGGCCAGGCCCGCGTCACGCTGGGCCTGGCCCGGCACACCCTGGAAGAGGGCGGCCTGGCGGTGGGCGAGCTGCGCGACCTGCACCTGACCTTGCAGGCCCTGCAACACTCGCCCGCCGGGGCCAGCGAAACCCTGCACCAGCAGCGGGAACTCTCGCAACTGGAGCGCAGCGCCCGCGACGTGGCCGGGGCCGCCGAGGAACTGGTGCCCCAGATTGCCCAGGCCCGCGAAGCCCTGATGCGCGGCGAAGCGGTGGATATTGACGGCCTGTACACCGTGCTGGAACGCCGCATGGGTCAGGCGGCCCAGGAGCGTGAGGAGCTGGACGCCCGCGCAGACCATGTGGTGCGCGAATACGATTCGGTGCGCGACCTGGCCGGAGAAACCATTCAGAAGCTGGGCCGCCTGGCCGATACCCTGCGGGCGCAGCGCGGCCTGGGGCAGTTGTCGGCGCAGGCCCGCGAGCGTTACCTGCAAACCCTGACCGAGGCTGAGGCCCTGCTGGATGAGGCCCACGCTGAGCACCAGGCCGCCCAGGAAGTCACCGCCAGCTTCGGGGAAGACGCCCTGAGCGACCTGCTGGGCATCTTCGACCTGGAAGGCGCAGGCGGCGGCCTGTTTGACGTAGACACCAACGAGCCCGAAGGCGGCGACCTGCTGCTTGGCGGACCAGCGGCCACCGACGACCCCACACCGGCCAAAGCGGACTCCCAGGCAGCAGCGGGAAGCTCGCAGGCAGAGGCGGGCGGCTTCAATCCCTTTGCTTTCCTGCCTGGGAGCGCGGCGCCGGCCGCTGGGACCGGGCCCAGTGACAGCACCTTCTCCCCCGCCCCACCCGTGACTGAGCCCGAACTTCTGCCGGAGCACGCCTGGCTGATCGCCCAGGGCCGCCGGCAGGCCGGAGCACCGGACCACGCCGCCGAACGCCTGGCCCCGCTGCTGGAGCAGGCCGCCGAACTGGGCATCACCCGGCTGCGCTTTGAAGACAGCGACTGGAGCTGGAGCGCACGCCGCAACGAAGCCGGCGACTGGCGACTGGCCCGCGCCACCGACGCCGCCACGCTGGAACTGAACAGCGGCGCCTGGCTCAAGGGCGAGTAGGCCACACTCCAAAGCGGCCCCTAGAGCGGCGCGCCTTCCACCATTTCCGGGAAGACGCGCCGCTTTGTTCAGCCTGGACCTGTCAGCCGTGCCACGCTCAGATGCGCACGGTCACGCGGGCGCCGTCGTCTTCCAGGTGGACCGTATCGATAAAGCGCACCACGCGGGTGGCGTGGCCCATCACCAGGGTGTGGGTGCGGGCACCGCCCCCAAAACGGCGTACCCCATCGAGCAAGTCGCCGCTGGTGATGCCGGTGGCGCTGAACACAATCTCGTTCCCTGGGGCCAGCTCGTGGGTCTTGTAGATGCGGCCTTCTTCCACGCCCATTAGGCGGAAGCGTTCACGCTGCGCGTCGTCCTCGGCGATGAACTTGCCCTGGATGTGGCCGCCCAGGCACTTCATGGCCGCCGCGCTCAGCACTCCTTCGGGAGCGCCGCCCGATCCCATCAGGCAGTGCACCCCGCTGCCACGCACCGCCACGGCCAGGCTGGCGATCACGTCGCCGTCACCGATCAGCTTGACGCGGGCGCCGGCTTCGCGGATCTGGCGAATGTGCTCGGCATGCCGCTCCCGGTCCAGAATGGTGACCAGCAGGTCGTCCACATCGCGCTCCAGCGCTTCGGCCACGATCCTTAGGTTCTCGGCAATGGAGTAGTCCAGGCTGACTTTGTTGGCGGCGGGCGGGGGCACCACCAGCTTTTCCATGTAGCAGTCGGGGGCGTGCATCAGGCCGCCCTTTTCACTCAGGGCAATCACGGCGATGCCGTTGGGCAGGCCCTTGGCGGTCACGCTGGTGCCTTCCACCGGGTCCACAGCGATGTCCACCTCGTATTCGCCCTGGCCCAGCTCCTCGCCGATATACAGCATCGGGGCTTCGTCCATCTCGCCTTCTCCGATCACCACAGTGCCCCGGATGTTCAGGCTGCCCAGCACTTCGCGCATGGCGGTGGTGCCGGCGCCGTCCACCGCGTTCTTGTCGCCCATGCCTACCCAGCTGCTGGCCGCCAGCGCCGCCGCTTCGGTCACGCGGGCGGTTTCGAGCACCAGAGCATGTTCAAACTGCTGAGAGCGGAGTTCCGCCTCGGTTGGATTGTTGTTCATGCTTCAAAATTAGCACGGGGTTCAGAGGGGCCAAACCCCGCTGCACCGGATATAGAAGACAAAACATAGATAAGAGAAAGAGGCCGGCCGGCGCGCTAGTGCAGCACGCCGGCCCAGACCAGCAGGGCCCACAGCAGCACCGGCACCGCCAGCGAAAGCACAGTCAGTTTGATCAGACGCCACCAGTCGTTCAGCCATTCGGGCATGGCCCCATGCTACGCCAAGGCTGACCTGGGCCGAATGGACTTGAAGGGGTTTCACTAAACATGGAGTGCAACACACGCAAGATGAATGTCGGCTTAAGCCAGGAAGCCGTCCACACCGCACATGTGCAGCCAAGGCGCGCTCTGATGAGTAGCATCTAAGTATGCA
Organism: Deinococcus sp.; assembly: GCA_030524065.1. Classification (GTDB taxonomy): domain Bacteria; phylum Deinococcota; class Deinococci; order Deinococcales; family Deinococcaceae; genus Deinococcus. The sequence goes on along the minus strand of JAUNHF010000013.1, from coordinate 10,783 downwards.
AAAACTAAGTCTGGTGTTCGCTGCTGCTGCAATGACTGCTACCCTGACCGCTTGCCCCGGAGCACGCCTTCCAGTCGTGCCCCAGCCCAGCGAGCTGAGCGGCACCGTCAGCCTGCTGAAAGCCAAGCCTGGAGACAGCACCACGGCGGTCCGCTTTGAGAAAGCCACCTGGAACCTGGGCGAGCAGCCGGTAAAGTTGGCGGTGCTGAGCAGCAAGTCGGGACTGAGCGGCGACGGTTCAGCCCCGGCCTTCATCGCCGACGGCACCGTGAGCGCGGGCGGCCAGCTGTCGCTGAAGCTGCCACAGGCGGTAGACGCGGGCGTCCTGTCAGGCCTCGCGTGGACCGATCAGGCCAGCTGGAACAAGTTCCTGGGCCTCATGGGCAGCGAGTGCAAGGGGGCTCAGCCCACCATGAGCGATCCGGCGGCGCAAGGGGGCATAGGCGTGCTGCTGGTGACCAACCAGCGTGAAGGCTTCCTGCTGGCCGGCCCAGAGCCCCTGCTCAAGTACGAGGGCCTCAAGTTCAGCGCCTCGGCCCAGGCCGGCACCGTGATGTACGTGGACCGCCCCACCACGCTGAGCGGTACGGTGACCTGCGCCTACGACACCTCGGAAGCCACGGCAGCCACCGATGACCTCAAAGTGACCTACACCGTGAACCTGACGCTCAAGCGAGGCTGGAACTCGGTGGTGGTCTCCGGCGGGAGCCAGGGCCAGCAGAGCAACAGCGGCGACGCACTCACCATCAGTGGGAACGCCTCGTTGAACCTGACCAGCCAGCGCCTGCCTGGCGGGTGGATGATGCCGGTTGCCGAGCAGGGCAGCGCCGCGCCCCTGAGCATCAGCCACCTGCTGAACTGATTTTCTCTCCCTAGCGCATTTGCCAAAAAGACATTCAACTTTTTGGCGAACGGAGCGAGTGCAGAAGGATAGAGCACCCGCACCCTGGACCCGTCCCACTGGTCGCCTCTCCCAGCAGGTGGCCGGTGGGACGCTTTTTCCGCGCCGGCTGGGCCCTGCGCTATGCTGAGCGGTGTGAGCCAGGTGCTACCCATTCCCGACCCCACGCCCCGGTTTCTGGAGGGGCAGGTTGTTGCCGTGACCGGAGCCGACCGTGGCTTTGGCCGGGTGATGGCGCAGGGCCTGGCCGACGCAGGCGCCACGCTGGTGCTGGTGGGCAAACAGGGCGAGCAACTGGCCGGGCTCGCCAGCTTGATCGAGCGCAGCGGCGCCACCGCCATTCCCATGCAGGCTGACGTTTCGGTGCCGCTGGACTGGATCAAGGTCCAAAAGCGCATTCTGGAGATTTTTGGGGCGTTGCAGGGCGTGGTGCATTCCGCCGACAAGCGGGCCCACCCTTCGCTGACCCTGCTGAGCGAGAACGAGTGGATGGACCTGTTTCAGGCCAACATGAAAAGCAGCGTTGGCATTGCCCAGACCATGCGTCAGCGCCTGCCGGAGTCGTGGCTGACCATCATAGGGCCTCATCTGGACGAGGGCGGCCTCCAGGGGCACACCCTACGCGGCGGGCTGCGTGGCCTGCTGGACAGCGCCCGCGAAGAACGGTTCCGCATCAACCTGCTGCTGCCCAGCCGCTCTCCCAGCGGCGAAGACAAGCTGGATATGGGACTGGTCAATACAGTCACCACGCTCGCCTCTCCCGCGCTGATGCACCTGACTGGCCTGTGTATTGAGGTGCCGCTGCCCAAGTTCCAGAGTTCGGCCCTGGATCAGCTTTCGCCGGAGCAGCGGGCCAATTTTATGCTGCCCCAGTCGCCCCCAGCTTCTCAGGACAGGCGCCCCTGATGCCTGCACCATCTTCTTTTTCTGGGCGGGCACGTGCTGGACTCCCAAGTGAGCGGCGAAAGGTCAGGCCATGAACTGTCCCTACTGCTCGGCCTGCGACACCCGCGTGATCAACTCGCGACCCAGCGACGAGGGCGCCAGCATCCGCCGCCGCCGTGAGTGCCAGAGCTGCTCGCGGCGCTTTACCACCTATGAGCGCACCCAGCTGGAACCGCTGATGGTGGTCAAGCGCGGCGGGGTGCGCCAAGCCTTTAACCCTGACAAGCTGCTGCGCGGGCTGCTGCTGGCCGCCGAGAAACGCCCGGTCGAGGAAACGGCGCTGCGGGCCTTCGCCTACTCGTTCGAGGACGAGGTAGGCCGGCCCGAAATCAGCTCGGAGGATATCGGCCGCCGGGCGATGGCCTTTTTGCGCCCCCTGGACGACGTGGCCTATATCCGCTTTGCCAGCGTGTACCGCGACTTCGATTCGGTCGAGCGCTTTCTGGAAGAAATCCAGGGCCTGCGCCGCAGTGACGGGGCGCACGAAGGAACCGACTCCGGCAAAGCCGGCGAGCCTTAGGCTCCGGCTGTCTGGTCCGCGGCCGGGCGGGGAACCACCGGGCCCATGTTCTCCGGCGTATGCCCCTGCACCCCACGCAAAAGCTCGCGGATAGCGGCAAAGTCAGCGTCTATATCGCCGGTCGGCTGCACGTAGCCCACAATCCCGAAGCGTTTGCGGCCCCAGTCTATGACCGTGACGGCGATGGGCACTCCGGCTTCTAGGGCCATGTAATAAAACCCGGTTTTCCAGTGGGCCGTGCGGGTGCGGGTGCCTTCTGGGGCAATGGTCAGCATGATTTCGTCGGCTTCCTGAATAAGCTGCACCACCGCGCCCACAAAGTTGCCCCCGGCGCGGCGGCGGTCCACGGGCAGGCCGCCCCACCAGCGCAGCAAGCCGCCCAGCGGCGGGCGAAAAAGGCTGTGCTTGGCGACCCAGCGCGCCGGGCTGCGCGTGGCCCAGCGCCAGAAGATGCCCGCCCAAAAGTCCGCATTGGCCGTGTGGGGCGCGGCCACCGCCACGATTTTGGGACCGGGCGGGGGTGCCAGCAGAATCTGCCAGCCGGCCAGCCGCAGCGCCGCCGAGGCCAGCCGGGAGGTGAGGGTATGGGGGCGGTTCATCCAGGTGGGGGAGCGCAGAGCCATCGGGCGGCAGTATACCGGGGCCTTTCTGGCAGCCCGCTCACAGTGGAACCGGCTCCAGCTTCTGCATCGGCCTTCGCCTCAGAAGCTGAGGCCGGCACCTCCCCTAAAACAGCGTGCCGCCCGTCACCGGAACCACCGCTCCGGTGATGTAGCTGCTCTCCTGCGAGGCCAGCAGCACATATACGCTTGCCAGCTCGGCCGGCTGTCCGGGGCGGCCCAGCGGCACCGACTCCCCGAACTGCTGCACCTTGCTCTGCGGCTGCCCGCCGCTGGGTTGTAGTGGGGTCCAGATGGGGCCGGGCGCCACCGCATTGACCCGCACGCCGCGCTCGGCCAGCTGGCCCGACAGCGCCTGCGCAAACGCCACTTCGGCGGCCTTGGTGGCCGCGTAGTCCAGCAGATTCTTGGAGGGTTTGGACGCCTGAATGCTGGACGTGACGATGATGCTGGCCCCCGGCTGTAGGTGGGGCGCGGCGGCCCGGCACAGCCAGAACATGGCGTATACGTTCACCTTCATGGTGTCGTCGAACTGCTGGTCCGTGATGTCGGCGATATCGTCCTGGCTGACCTGCTTGCCGGCGTTGATGACCAGAATATCCAGCCCGCCCAGTTCGCTGACCGTGCGGGCAATCAGGTCGTCGCAGAATTCACGCTCACGCAGATCACCGGGCAGGGCCACGGCGCGGCGGCCTTCGGCTTCGATCAGGCGCACCACCTCCTGCGCGTCGCTCTCCTCGGCGGGCAGGTAGTTGATCGCCACGTCGGCTCCCTCGCGGGCGTAGGCGATCGCCACCGCCCGCCCGATGCCCGAGTCGCCCCCCGTAATCAGGGCCCGGCGGCCCTGCAAGCGCCCAAAGCCCTGGTAACTCTGCTCGCCATGGTCCGGCTGCGGCTGCATGGCCGAGGCCAGGCCCGGCGCTTCCTGCGGCTGGCGCGGAAACGGCGGTTGGGGATACTGCGTCAGGGGATCACGCTGCTCGAACTGGTTGTGCACGTCATTTTTCGGGTCACTCATGGGGCCAGTATCCCGCCCGCTGCCCGCTTGGCCGTGCTTTTTCACGTTAGAGAATCTTTACGGGGTCAGATACGGGGTCAGGGCCCGGGAACTATGGAGCCTGCTGCTCTGGCGGACCGTAGCGATGCTCGGCAGGCAGGTCGGCTCCCTCCTGCACGGCGCGGGCCAGGGCCAGGGCACGGGGAAAATTCATGGCGGCGTACCAGCCCTGCTCCAGTTGCCCTTCCCGCTCGCGGTACACGCACACCGTAGGGCCGTAGGAGCAGGTGCCCAGGCAGCCGCTCTCGGTCAGGCGGACCTGCCCGCCCGCTTTGTAGTAGGCCAGGTGCTCGCGGTCCAGCGCTTGCCACAGCGCCTGATACAACAGCCGCGAGTCACGGGCCTGGCAGCTCTGGCCCTGACAGACCAGCAGGTGCCCGGCGGTCGGAAAATACTTGGGGCCAGCTTGGGTCATGGGGTTCAGGGTAGCGGATGGAAAAGAAGGAAGGGGCGGTACACGCGGGCAGCGGACCCAAAAGTGCTTTGCCTATCCTCCATTCCTCAGCCCCCATCCTGCCGCGACGGTGCAGAGCGCCCGCCGGCGCAGCCCTACTCCAGCGGCACCAGCACCGGGCGGCCAGCGGCCTGCACCACCTCGACCTGCACGCCGTAAGCGGTCCGAATGTTCTGCGGGGTCAGCACCTGCGCCGGCGTGCCGGCGGCCAACACCCGGCCCCCGTGCAGCAGCACCAGCTGGTCGGCGCGGGCGGCCAGATTCAGGTCGTGCAGCACGGCAATCACGCCAATGCCGCGTTCCACTTCGGCACGCAGGTAGCGCATCACGTCCAGCGCGTAGGCGAGGTCCAGATGGTTGGTGGGTTCATCCAGAATCAGAAAGTGGGGCCGGGCGGCCAGGGCGCGGGCCAGGGCCACCCGCTGCGCTTCGCCGCCCGACAGCTCGCTGACCCGGCGCTCGGCAAATGCCAGGGTGTCGGTGCGGGTCAGGGCGTCCAGCACGGCGGCTTCGTCCTCCTCGGACCAGGGCTGGAGCGGGAAGAGCCCCCATTTCCACTCGCCCGCGCCGCGCCCCAGCGCCACCACGTCGCGCACGCGGGCGTCGGGCGGCAGGCCCTCGGTCTGGGCCAGGTAGGCCAGCTGCCGCGCCCGCTCGGTGCGCGGCCAGGCGGCCAGCGGTTGACCCAGCAGTTCTACCGCGCCGCTGCGTGGCGGGGTGAGGCCCAGCATGGCGCGCAGCAGGGTGGATTTGCCTGCCCCGTTGGGACCGATCACCGCGCTGAGCTGCCCCGCCGCGAATGTCACCGAAACGTCCTGCACCGCGTGAACGTCACCGGCATATGCATTTAGGCCCTGCGCGGTAAAGGTGTGGCTCATACTCGCACCCGCCGCAGCAGGTACAGGAAAAACGGCCCCCCCAGCAGCGTGGTCACGATGCCCACCTGGTATAGCGGGGTGGTGCGGGCCAGCAGGTCGGCCAGGACCAGCAACAGTCCGCCCGCCAGCGCCGAAATCGGCAGCAGGGTGCGGTAGCTGGGGCCCCAGATCAGGCGCACTGTATGCGGCACGATCAAGCCCACAAACCCGATGATCCCCGTGTATGACACCGCCGCCGCCGTTGCCAGGCTGGCGGCCACGATCACGAGCAGCCGCAGCTTTTCGACCGGCAGGCCCAGGCTGGACGCGGTCAGGTCACCCAGTTGCAGCAGGTCCAGCGCCCGGCCCAGCGCCAGCAGGACGCCGCAGCCCACGGCCGCGTAGGGCAGCACCTGTCCGATGTCTGCCCAGCTGGCAAAGCTGAGGTCACCCAGCGTGTAGGCCAGCACCTCGCGTGCGCGGTCCTCGCCGCGCATGATCAGAAACGTGGTCACGGCACTCAGAAAGCTGCCCACCACCACGCCGGCCAGAATCAGCCGGGTGGGCGGGTAGCGCCGGCCTGAGCGCCCCAGCAGCAGCGTGACCGCCACCGCGCCCAGCGCCGTCAGCATCGCCAGCAGTGGAATCAGGCCGCGTGGCAGGTCCAGCAGCAGCCCCGCCGTGGCCCCCACCGCCGCCCCACTGGCGACGCCCAGCAGGTACGGGTCGGCCAGCGGGTTGCGGAACACGCCCTGAAACGCCCCGCCACACACCGAAAGGCAGGCCCCCACCAGCAGCGCCATCACCACGCGGGGCAGCCGGATGTCCCAGATGATCACGTCTTCTTCGCGCAGGCTCCCGCTCAGGCCGCGCAGCACCGTGTCCAGCACCTCGGCCGGGGGAATCGGCACGCTGCCCACTGCCACGCCCAGCACCGCCGCCCCAAGCAGCAGCAGCACCAGCGTAAAGAGCAGGGCCAGACCACCGGATTTCAGCCCCATACTTGGCCGAGCGGCTGAGACAGCCGGGTAATCTCACGTTCCAGCTCGGCCAGCAGGGCTTTGGCACCACGCGCCGGCAGCAGCGGCTCGCCCAGGCGCAGCACCCAGCGCGGCCCCTCGTGCCAGATGCCGGCCGGGACGACCGGAGCGCGGCCCTTGAGCGCCAGCAGCGCCACGCCGCCGTGCATTTGCCCACCCGAGCGGCTGCCCTCTGGGAAGATGCCCAGGGTGCCGCCCGCCTGCAAGACCCGCAGGGCTGTGCGCACTGAAGCCACGTCCTGGCTGTCGCGGTCTACCGGGAAACTGCCGCCCCGGCGCAGCAGGGTTCCCAGGCCCGGCACAAACAGCTCGCGCTTGGCCATAAACTGCACCCGGCGCTCCGACTGGGGCGGCAGCGCCCGCGCCAGTACGAAAGGGTCCAGGCCGTGGCGGTGGTTGGCCGCCAGAATCAGCGGGGTGCCGGCGGGCGGGATGTGTTCACGCCCGTGCACTTCCAGGTGCCCGCCGCCCAGCAAAATCGGCAGGTAGGTGGCCTGAAGGACCAGGCTGTACACGGTAGGGTCCACCACGGGGGTCTGCTCCGCCACAGGCGTCTGGGCGGGCTGCGGCGTAGCGTCTGACATGAGGCCCAGCATACCCCCAGGGCGCACCAGGCCGCAGAAGGCCGGAACGCGGCCCAAGCCGCCCGGCGCGGGCCTACTCTTCCTCTTCTCCGGCAGCGCTCTCCTCATCTGGACTTTCTTCCAGCCATTCGGCACTGCCCACCGCCTGCGCCACAGCGGCAATCCGGCCCTGGCACACCTCATAGGCGGCGCGGGCCTCTTCCAGCAGCGGCAGCACCCGGTCCAGATCGGTGTCGCCACTTTCCAGTTCGGTCACAATGCGGCTAAGGGTGGCGTAGGCTTCGCGGTAGGTGGGCTGCTGGGCCGCTTTGGCTCTGGGCATAGGCTTCAGTGTAGAGGCTGGCCGACACCCCAGCGCGGCGCCCATCCGCCGCTTTTGTGCGGGTGGGGCGTGCCCCGGGCCAGCGGCGCTCCTTTACATTAGGACCATGGCCCGCCGTTCCAGCCCTGCCAAACCCAGCACCGTCCAGCTCCACCGCACCCGCGAGACGGTAGAGACGCCCAGCGGGTTTCTGGCGACCCACGATCTCAAGGAACGTGGCTGGACGGCCCGGCTGATTGAGCGGTATCTGGGCCAGCACGACTCGGAGCGGCCCAATGGCCTGAAGATGGGCCGCCGGCGCCTGCCCCCGGTCAAGCTGTACCGCGAGGAGCGGGTTGAGGCCGCCGAAGGAGACGAGGAGTTCCTGATCGCCCGCATGAAAGCCGAGGACGCCCGCGAGAAGCGCCAGGCCGCGCGGGAACGCCGCGAGCGTGAGCGGGCGCTGCTGCTGGCGGAGGCCGCCGAAAGCTATGCGCCCCGCGTACAGCAACTGGAAATCCGCAGAGGAGCAGTCAGGAAAGCCCGCGAGCCGTACCTCCCGCAGCTGGAGCGCACGCTGGAAGCCCTGGCCCACGAGCTGGGCGGCCTCAAGGAAGCCGAGGAGAAAGCCCTGCGCGCCGCGCTGCTCCGCCGCCTACACCTGGCGCTGGCGGGGGTGTACGAATGGTATCCGCACCCCGACCTCAAGCTGAAGGGAAAGCGGGCGGGGGAGCAGGCCACCCCCGGCAGCGGGCGATCAGGCGGCAGCGACGCCCAGCCCAGCGACTGGCGCGACTGGGACTGGGACGACGCCTGAACCGTGCGGCGGAAAAGGAAGGCCTGCCACTTGCATCATTAAATAATAACCGATTATCATTTATCACTATGGCGCGTTTTGTTATCCTGACCCGTTCTCCCCTGCCGGTTCAGTTCTGGCTGTTGGGCCTAGACGCCCGCGAAGGGCAGCTGACGCGGCGCGGCTTCCGGCGCACCCGCCCGCCGGGTCTGCCGGGCAGCAGCCTGTACACCCTCGGTGGGCTGACCCTGCACTCATCGGGGCTGTGGCTGGACTTGCCGCAGGGCCAGCTGCGCTACGAGCGCCGGCCCCACCGCTTCGTGCTGGGCGGCCAGCCCTATCCCACCGCCGCAGGGGTGCAGCGTATCCGGCCACATCTGCTGGAGCACGAAGCCTGGGTGGTCCGCACGCTGGGCAGCGACTGGCGGGCGCGGCAGCTGACAGCGCACCGGCTACCGCCACCCATCCGCCGCAATGTGCCGCTGTGGCAAAGCTGGGTGGGCGGCGAGCACGGCCTGAGTGCCTGGCTCTGGCAACCACCTCACCGGGGAGAGACCCGGCCGCCTTCTGCCCTGTGAAAGCAGGCAAGAGAGGGCAGGCCGCACCTACGCTGCCCTCTCTTGCCTGCGTGGATAAAAACGGGAGCCTACTTCCAGACTTCGGTGGGCAGGTTGCTGTCCAGCACCGGGTCGGCGTGGCGGTCAAACACCGGCTCGGCGGCCCCGGCGCGGCGCTGGCGGTCGTAGTCCTTGAGCAGCCTGAGCGCCACCGGGCTGAGCAGCAGCAGCGCGATCAGGTTGGTGATTGCCATCAGGCCCATGCTGAGGTCGGCCATGTTCCAGACGGTGGGTACATCACGCACCGCGCCGAAGACCACCATACCCAGCACCAGCAGCCGGAACAGTGTCAGCAGCGTGCGGTTGCGGCTCAGGTACTGCACGTTGCTCTCGGCGTAGGCGTAGTTGCCAATGATGCTGGTAAACGCGAACAGGAAAATCGCCACGGCCAGGAAGTCGTTGCCCCAGGCGCCCACATGCTCGGTCAGCGCCGCCTGGGTCAGCTGCACGCCGGTTTCTTTGCCGCCCAAGTTCACACCCGAGAGCAAAATGATGGCCGCCGTCGCCGTACAGACCATGATGGTATCCACGAACACGCCCAGCATCTGCACCAGCCCCTGCTGCACCGGGTGATTGACGCTGGCCGCCGCCGCCGCATTGGGGGCCGAGCCCATGCCCGCCTCGTTGCTGAAAAGGCCGCGCTTGACGCCGTTCAGCAGCGCCGCCGCAATGCCGCCGGCCACGCCGCCCGCCGCCGCTTGCAGCCCAAAAGCACCCTGGAAAATGCCAGCGAACATCCCCGGCAGCTCGCCCAGGTTGGTCAGGATCACGTAAGTGGCGATCAGCAGGTACAGCACGGCCATCACCGGCACAACCACTTCGGCCACCCTGGAGACCCGCTTGAGTCCCCCAAAGATAATCGGGGCGGTCAGGAGCGCCAGCACCAGCCCCACCGGCAGGGCGCCCACGCCGTAGCCACTCAGCGCAGCCACGATGGAGTTGCTCTGCACTGCGTTGAACACCAGCCCAAAGGCGATGATGAGGAATACGGCGAACAGGCTGCCCATCCAGCCCTGCCCCAGCCCCTGGCGGATGTAGTAGGCCGGACCGCCCCGGAAACCGTGGTCCTCGTCGGGCACCTTGTAGGCCTGCGCCAGGCTGGCTTCAATCAGGGCGGTGCTCATGCCCACCAGCGCGGTCATCCACATCCAGAACACGGCGCCGGGACCGCCCAGCGAAATGGCGATGGCGACCCCGGCGATGTTGCCGGTGCCGACCCGGCTGGCAAGGCCCGTAGCAAACGCCTGAAACGAAGTGATGCCGCCGCGCCCGCCGTCGGCGGTGGGGCCGCTGTCCCGGCTGCCCAGCACCACTTGCCAGGCATGGCCCAGCAAGCGCAGCTGCGCGGCGCCGGTCCGCACGGTAAAGTACAGTCCTGCGCCCACCAGCAGATAAATCAGCACCGAGCCCCACAGCAGGCCGTTACCCCAGTCTAGAAACTGGTCAAACAGCGGCTTGGGCGCCTCAGCCGCGCCCAGCAAGGAAAAAATACTCATAAACTTCACAGGTGCAGCTTAAAGCATCTGGCCCGCTAGCCTATCAGGCCCGTCCGTACAAAGCGAACACCGCATGACATTTGATCACCGGGAGAAGGTTTTTGCCTGCCTCGTGTCTGCCGGCCAGAGAGGCAACTTTCCAACCGGCAGCCCTGATCCCAGCAGGAACCGGCGGGCCGGGTGCGCCGCAGCAAGCGGCAGGCCGATAGATGCACTTTGGCTCCCAACCCTTAGCCCTTCAGGCTCTGCGCCCTGCGGAAGCACTCAGGGAATCAGCCCCTCCAACTGCGCCAGCCGCGCCCGCAGTGTTTCCGCGTCGGGGGCGGTCAGGTTCACGTGCCCCAGCTTGCGGCCACTGCGCCACGCCTTGTGGTACAGGTGAATGTGGGTGCCGGGCAGGGCATCTATGGCGTCCCAGTCGGGCTGCGCGGCTTCGTCCTCTACACCGACCCAGTTCACCATTGCGGTGGGATGGAGCGGCTTCCAGTCGCTGAGCGGCAGGCCCAGCACCGCCCGGACCTGCGCCCCGAACTGACTGAGGCCGCCGCCGTCCTGGGTCAGGTGCCCGGAGTTGTGGACGCGGGGGGCGACCTCG
>JAUNHF010000326.1 GCA_030524065.1 Deinococcus sp. | reverse complement strand
GGAGAGCAGAGGGCTTCGAAAGTGGCCCAGGTATGGGAAGCTCCCAGTTCCTGGGCACGCCGCATCAAGGCCTGCGGCGTGAGCTGGTGTCTCTCCCGAAGGAGGCGCAGATCTACGGGGTCTGCCGGTTTGAGCCCCCCACTGTCTCCACCCCAGCAGCGTCCCAGAGCCAGCGTAATCACGGCGCGGTCGACCGGTGCGGGCAAGGTCACCCTGAGGCCTTCCCAATTCGTGGCCACAGCGTTTTCCCACAACTGCCGAGTGACATCCTGAACCCTGGCTTGGGGTCCACCAAACCAGGCCAGAACAAAGCGGTGAACATCGAGCTTGACGTGCCCGCCTGGGCTATACAGGTGCGCGCACTCGTGGGTCCACAGTTCGGGCCGGGCATGCTGCCCGTCGCTGCGCCAGCCCTGAGCAATCGCCAGATGCACCGCCCGGCTGATCAGGTCCGGGTCATTGGGCAACAGCAGGTCGACGTCCCCATAAAACCGCTCGCCCGGCGTGCCGTACTCGAATTCTGCCAGGGCAAACCCCTTGAGCAGCATGACGGGCACACCCGCGTTCTGCCAGAGCTCAAGCAGCGCACGCAGTTCCCGGCGAATAAGCGCGTGCCGCGTCGACAGCTGCAGCACGTCACTCCGCAGGGTGGGCCGCAGGGGATGGTCGCTCGGCAGCCGCTGGTAAACGTAGCCGCCGAGATTCATGGAACGAATCCAGGGCAGATCAGCCCCGGTCAGACTCGAAGGTTCACGCAGAATGCGGCGGATAACGGCGGCGGGGGGTTGCATGTGCCGTCAAGCATAGAGTGGTGTTCCCAAAATTGTCTGCTTGTTGGAAAAAGATCGATCTGCGCTACCTTGCGTTTCATGTGGTTTCCTCATCCTGATGTTCTTCCCACGGACCTCGGTCAGGAGCTGGTCCTGATGGAGCCGGTACGCAGTGTCATGTTCAGCCTGAACGCCGCGGGGCGGCTGCTGTGGAACGCGCTTCCCGCAGAGGAAGCTGCCCTGGTCGCGCTGCTGCAGCAAACCTATGATCTGGACCTTGAGACAGCCCAGCGTGACGTCCGCGATCTGCTGAGTGGCCTCGCACAGCGCGGTCTGGCACGGCAGGAATGAACTGGGCTTCGCTGGGCCTTACACTGGATACGGAAGGGCTACCGGACGCTGCCGCGCAGCAGCTCCGTGACCGCTGGGCAACCCCCCCCCTGAACCCTGCGCCTTTGCCGGTCGTTTGCCGCACCGCTGCACTTCCCGGTTCTCCTGAGGGTGCGCCGCAGCATGTCACCGTGTCGAATGCGCAGGTTGCAGTCTGGACCGGGAGCGACGAGCTGTGGATCTCCGGCGAACTTTACCTGCGCCTTTCTCCTGGGCCGGAAATCCTCGTGTCTCCGGAAGGTGTTTCCGAGGCGGCGTGGCTGCTGGCCATCGCCGAATTGCAGCGTCTTTCCGGCTGGCTCCCGCTCCATGCAGCAACGGTGGCCCAGGGTAACCATGCCGTGAGCGTGACCGGGGTCAGCGGCGCAGGCAAAAGCACGGCGGCCCTGCGCTTCGCCGCCCAGAGCTGGACTGTTCTCGCGGAAGACCAGACTTGGGTGCATCCGGCGTCCATGCGCGTCACGGGACTCGACCGCTACTTGCGCACGTATCTGGACAGTCTGGACAGGTTCGCCCCAGAGTTGAAAGCTCACATTCAGGGACAGGACGTTTACGGCAAGCAGATGCTGCCCCTGAGTTCTCCCGCAGAGCCTGCCGAGCTCCGCGGTCTACTGGTGTTCGGCCTCCCCCCGCAACCGGCGGCGGCTGAAAGTGTACGCGCTGTGTGGGAATGCACGGGGCTCCCCCTTCTCCCTGCAACACGGAAAGTGGCTGTGCAGGCGGTGGGCGAACTGCTGCGCGGCCTGCGGGTTCAGGGCACGAGCAGGGAGGGCGTACTGGAACAGGCCGCTCACCTGGTTTCCTCAAGGTAATCATGCCGAAAGCCGCTTCTGTCTCTGCTCCTGCCCGTGACCCCAGGCAGTTGCGGCGGCTGCTCGCCTACGCCCGGCCCTACCGGTTGCTCTTCGGAGCCGGTGTGGTCGCCACCCTGATTTCCAGCGGTCTGGGTTTGGTTTTCCCGCGCTTATTCGGCCGACTGATCGACGCTTCCTTTCTGAAAGTGGGAACGCAGGACACCAGGTTTTTATCTTGACAGGACTTACGGCCTGATAAAAGTCATGAGAGCAGACGTTAGTGGAGATCACTTTGGGG
>JAUNHF010000325.1 GCA_030524065.1 Deinococcus sp. | reverse complement strand
ACCTTGGGGTGGTAGGGGTCGTGAGTTCAAATCTCGCCGCCTCGACCAGCAAAGAACTCCCTTCCGGAAACGGGGGGAGTTTTCTTTTGTGGCCCTGCACCGTAGCCGCAGAGCGCAGGCCCCACCACGCTGGGCCGGGCCGGCCCCGGAAGGTGGCTGGGCCGCGCGGTTACTCGCAGGCCACGCCGTCACCGTTGTCATCCAACTCAGTGCGGTAGGCCGGGCTGTCTTTGGGAATGCTGCTGTAGCCCCCCGCCGCCGCGGCCTGACAGTTGGGAAAATAGATTTCCTCAATCACGGTGGGGGCCGGTGGGGTGCCTGCCTTGGCCTTTTGCTCGTAGTAGTCGGTCGGGTCGGCGATCACCTCGCCAGACGGAGCCGGGGCCGGCTTGGTGGAGGCCGAGTCTGGGGCGCCGGACGGCTTGGCAGGTGCCGGGGGCGCCGACGGTTCCGGCGCAGCTGCCTTGGGTGCAGCGGAATCAGGAGTCGGGGCGCTTGGCGCTGGCTTGCTGGGGGCCGGGGGCGCCGACGGCGTTTGCTCCGATGGCGCTGGCTTGGGCTTGGTGGCTGGCACTTCGGGGGCGCTTGATTCGGGCACGGCCGGCTGGGGTGCAGGTGCGGCCGGTGTGGGGCTGGACGCCGATGAAGGGGCCGGAGCCGCCGGAGACGACGTTTCACCGCTGGCAGGCGGTGTGGGCTCTGCCTGCACCGGGGGCGTCTCCGGCGAACTGGGTGTCCCAGTACCCGTTGTGCCAGCACCCGTTGTCCCGGTGCCCGTCGTTCCAACGCCAGACGCAGAAGTGCTGGTGGCCGCGCTGCCGGAAGCCTGGTCAACTCCCAGGCCCTGGGGCGCCTGAGGCTCTGTATCTGTCCCGGACACGGTGGCCGCAGAAGTGGTCTGGGTGGTCGTCTGCTGGGTCACGGTCCGGGTCGTGCTTTTTTCGTCGGTGCAGCCGGCCAGGATGGCGGCCAGCACGAACGGCCCCAGCAAGCGGCAGGCTGGGCGGGCGGAAGGGAAAAAGGGTCTGTCAGTCATGGCGCACCTCGCAAGCAGGCACCGGGCAGCAGCGCACCGGCATTTTGTTCTTTGTAACTTTTCCTACGGTGAGAAGCGTGCGCGGAGCTGCCCCGCCTTCGCACGCCCACCAGGGCGCTTCATCTCTATGGGCTACAGCCGGGGCAACTGGCTAAGGTCCACGATCAGGTCCCAGTTATCGGGCTGCTGCGGGTCGTCCAGCGCGGCGCGGTTGCGGCCCATGTGCCGGCACTTCTGGCAGCGGTGCACGATCATCCAGCCCTTTTTGCCGCTGTTTTCCACCGCCACCGGCTCCATCACGCCCTGGCACTCGCAGGCGCGGTCACCGGGAAAGATGTCCACATGCAGCGAGTGCAGGCAGTGCGGGCAGTGATTGCGGACCGACCCATTTTGCAGTGGCAGAATTTCGGCGCCGCAGTGGGCGCAGATAAAGGAGTTGTTGGTGCCCTGCACGGTAAAGCGGCGCCCGGTCATGCCCGCCTCCCGGCCTGGAGCTGCGCGGCACGCTCGGCCCAGCGGGTTTCCAGAAAGCTGCGCACTGGACCCGTAGCCACCAGCAGCAGCCCAATGGCCAAAAAGCCCAGGCCGCCCAGACTGATCAGCAGGCCCTGCACCAGTGTGCTCCCGGCAAAGAGACCGGCCATGAACACCAGCATTCCCGTGAGCATACTCAGGCCCACCGTGATGCGCCAGGACCACACGCTGCCGCGCCAGACATTCCACATCAGGATGCCGGTGGCGAGCAGGTACAGCAGCTGCTGCGCGGCCCCTTCGGTGTGGCCCTGTATCAGCGCAGCCACCGTCGGTACGGCCACCAGCGCCGGCAGTGCCCACAGCAAGGCCACCAGCCAGACCCGGCCCTGCGCCAGAGCCGCCGGGGTGGGAGAAGGTTCGGAGGAACGGTCAGTCACGCTTTCTATTTCAGCACAGCCGCGCCGGGACAAGGGTGCCGAAGGAGGGATGCCGGAACAAGGATGCCAGCACCGGCCCCAGCTTGCTAGCCTGAGCAGATGACCACCGCACTGCATGTCCTGGCCCTGTACACAGGCGAGCTGACCCGTATTCCTGTAGGCCGGAAACTGACCCGCAGCGGCATAGACAAACAGCCCCAAAAGGCGCTGGACATCGGCGCGGATGGGGCAGCGGGGGATCACATTGCCAACAAGAAGTACCATGGCGGCCCCGACCAGGCGGTGTACCTGTACACCCAGCCCGACGCCGAAGCCTGGG
>JAUNHF010000324.1:1963-2268 GCA_030524065.1 Deinococcus sp. | reverse complement strand
GCCTTCTTGGCGGCGGGCTTTTTGGCAGCCGGCTTCTTGACGGGCTCGGCGGCGTCGTCCGCCTCTACGCCCTGGTCCTCGGCGGCTTCAGGCTGGGCCTTTTTGGCGGCGCGGGGAGCAGCCGCTTTTTTGGTCGCCGCCTTGGGAGCAGGTTTGGGGGCCTCTTCGGCGGGCGCAGCGGCCGCCGCTTCGGCAACCTTAAAGCGGCGGGTGAACCGCTCAAAAACGAGGGTGAATTGACCAATTTGTTCGGGCGTAGCGTGCGTCATGGCTTTCTAAAGCATTTCTGCAACCCGGACGTAAGC
>JAUNHF010000324.1:0-1953 GCA_030524065.1 Deinococcus sp. | reverse complement strand
GTCCAGGGCCTGCTGCTCCTTGAGGCGGAAAATCACCAAGCTGCCCACGAAGGTGCAGGTGATCATGCCGTGGGCGTTGAGCAGCGAGAGCGCGGCCATAATTTCTTCGCGGCTCAGGCGCAGCTCGTTGC
The DNA here is from genome assembly GCA_030524065.1 of Deinococcus sp. Classification (GTDB taxonomy): domain Bacteria; phylum Deinococcota; class Deinococci; order Deinococcales; family Deinococcaceae; genus Deinococcus. The sequence goes on along the minus strand of JAUNHF010000324.1, from coordinate 1,822 downwards.
TCATGTAAAAGGCGCTGTCGGCGCGGCCTTCAAGGTACTCGCGGATACGCAGGGCGTCTTCGGTCAGTGGGGTAGCGGGCACGTCGGCCAGGCCAGGATCGGCCAGGCCGTACACGGCGCGGGTGCCGGTCCCGGGCAGGCGGCGCACGCGGCCCTGGTCCAGCAGGCTGGCGAGCGCGGCGCGCAGGTGCGACAGGGCCAGGCCGGTGGTCTTGGCCAGTTCGGTTTCGACCCATTCGGGTTTGGAATCCAGCGCCTCAAGCACCAGCTTTTCGTTGGCGCGGCGGGTTTCCTGCAGGTCTTCCAGGGTAGGGGGATTAAACATAGGTTCCTCCGTTGGGAGCCGCTCGGGGGCGGCAAAGGGGCAAAAATCAGGGCAAAGACTGAGGACGGGGCCTACGCAGGCAGGTTAACCCTGACAGTATGCCGCATCCACGCCCCAGCGGGGGCGGCTCACCTTACATGGCAGGGCGGCGGTGAGGCGGGGTGATGAGAAGCAGCGCACTTCTCTACCCTGCCCCATCACCCTGGCCTGCCCCCATCAGCATGGGCCTGATCCGCGCCAGACTGGTCTCCTCTAGACTGCGGACATGACTTCCCCACTGCTGGACCTGCGGCAGCTCAGCAAGCGCTACGGCTCTTTTACGGCGCTGGACCGCGTCACCCTCAGCGTGGACGGCGGGCAGGTGTTCGGGCTGCTGGGGCCAAACGGCGCCGGCAAAACCACCCTGCTGCGGATTTTGGCCACGCTGCTGCGGCCCACCGGGGGCACCGCCCAGGTGGCGGGGCTAGACGTGACCCGGCAGCCCGAAGCGGTGCGCGGGCTGATCGGAGTGGTCAACGGCGGCATGGGGCTACCGGCCCGGCTGACCGGGCGCGAGATTCTGCACTCTTTTGCCGGCTTTTATGGCCTGAGCCGCCAGCAGGCGGAGGCGCGGATTGCCGAGCTGGACGCCGCACTGGACCTGGGCCGCACGCTGGATACGCGGGCGGGCGAGTATTCCACCGGCATGCGCCAGAAAGTGACCATCGCCCGCGCCGTGATCCAGGACCCGGCCGTGCTGATTCTGGACGAGGCGGCCAGCGGCCTGGACATCTTCGCCCGCCGCGCCCTGCTGGACTGGGTTTCGGCGGCGCGGCGGCCAGGGCGGCTCACGCTGTACTCCACCCATGTGATGAGCGAGGTGGAAGAAGTCTGCGACCGGGTGGCTGTGCTGCACGGGGGCCGGCTGCTGGCCGAGGGCACCCAGCCAGAACTGCTGGCCCGCAGCGGCGCGGCCACGCTGGAACAGGCTTTTTTCCGGTTGGTGGAACAGGACGGAGCGGCGCAGGATGGCGCGGCCCCGCAAACAGGAGCAGCCCATGCGTCCTGAGGTCGTCTGGCGGGTGGCGGTGCGCGACCTCCTTGCGACCCTGCGCGACACCCGCACGCTGCTGGGCACCATCCTGATTCCACTGGTGCTGATTCCGCTGCTGATGCTGGGGATGCCGCTGCTGCTGGGGCAGTTTATTGGCGGGCAGGCACAGGAGCGGCAAAAGGTGGGCGTGATCGGCACCCTGCCGCCCGCGCTGCAAACCGAACTGGAACGCGGCGCGGGCACCGGGGCGAAACTGTCAGGCGTGGAGCTGGTGCCGCTGGCCGACACCACACCCGAAGCCGCCCGCCTGGCCGTGCAGAATGAGGAAGTGGACGCCGTCATCCGCGTGACCTCGCCCTTGCCCCAGCGCGGGGACGATGCGCCCGCAGCGGTGCAGGTGTTCGCCAAGCTGAACTCGCTGGCCGCCCAGACCGGCGCCCTGGGCAAAGTGGAAGCGGCGGTGG
>JAUNHF010000323.1 GCA_030524065.1 Deinococcus sp. | reverse complement strand
CAAGCAATTCGGACCTCTGAGCCCCTGCCTGCAAGCCCACCAACCCCTGCGCGGCAATGGCCGTCTTCTTGCCCAGGTCATTTTCGGCGTTGATCCGCCCAATGGTGCTGGTCAGCGTTTGCTGCACCCGCTGCACTTCCATACGGGTCAGCTGGGTCTGGTAGCCCATGCTCTCAGTCTGGTAGTTGCTCTGGGTCACACCGTTGTTCAGTAGGGTCTGGCCGTTGCGGGCGGCCTGAATCGCGGCCTGCCCCTGCGTGGCGGTGATGGCCCCGCTTTGCACCAGCCCGTTGATGATGGTCGCGCCCACGTTGCCGGTGGCGGCAATCCCGGCCAGATACTCGGCCTGCTGGGCACCAGCGGCCAGCCCCACCAGGCCCTGCTGCGCGATGGCGGTTTTCTTGCCCAGATCGTTTTCCGCATTGATGCGGGCAATGGTGCTGGTGAGTGTTTCCCTGACCTTCTGCTCCTCGGCGGCCAGCAGGCTGGTCTGGTAGCCCGCCTGCGCGGCCTGCTCGGTGCTGACGGTGGTGGCGTTGGTGTCGCGGGTGCCCACGTTCTGCGCGGTCTGCTTGGCCCCGGCGGCTTCGCCGGCGGTGATGGTGTTGCTGGCCGCCAGCCCGTCAATGATCGCCGCGCCTGCGGGGCCGGTCTGCGCGATGCCGTTCAGGTAGGCGGCCCGCTGCCCGGCAGTTTCCAGCGGAATCAGGCCCTCGCGGGCGGCGTTCAGCTTCTCCTTCAAGCTGGCGTCGCTCTTGAACACACTGATGCGCGGCTGCAACACGGCTTCGGCATACTGCCGGTCCGTGTCGGTGATGGCCGCCTGATCTTCCAGAATGTCGGTCTGGGCTTTGTCGCGGGTGTCCACCCGTGCAGCGCGGTCTTTGACGGCTTGCCCCAGCGCGGCGGGCAACTCGTTCTTGTCCACCATCTGCTGCACCAGCGCCGCGCCAATGCCGCCCTGCGCGCTGATTTGGCCCAGATACTCAGCCTGCTGCGCTGCACCTTCCAGCCCCACCATGCCTGTGTAAATCTCGGCGCGGGCGGCGCTGAGGTCGTTGGTGGCGTTGATGCTCTTTACACTGCTTTCGGCGGTGCGCCTTGCCACGTCCAGCTGCACGCCGCTCAGCCCCGCTTGGTTCTGCTGCTGCTGAACCAGGGCGTCTTCGGTGCGCTCGCCCACGTTGGCCTGCGTGGTCAGGGTCCGGTTCTGTTGGGCCTGGGCCTCGTTGCCCAGCGCCATGTTCTCGGTCTTCAGTCCGGCCTGCTCGATCACGTCGCCCACGGTGCCCGCTGCCACTGTCGCGTTGGCCGCCGTGATCTGGTTGGTGCTGCTCTTGCCCTGCAAGGTCAGGCTGCGGTCATTCGCCAGGTCCTGACCGATGGTCCCCGCGCCTACGGCAGTCAGCCCGCCTAGGCCTTCCAGCAGGGCGTCGTACTGCTCCAACTCGTCGGGTGCCAGATCCTCGCCCCGCACCACCTTGCCCAGCAGCTTGTCGGTGGCCTTCAGCCCTTCGGTGGCCCGCCCATGTTCCAGTGTGCCGGGGGTAAAGCCGCCCTCACTGAGCAGCTTGGCGACCTGCCCACGCCGGTCATTCAGGTAGGAGAAAACGGTGTTGTCGCGCTGAAACTTAAAGTTCTTATCAAACTGTCGCTGCTGCTCTGCAAGCTGCGCCTGCTTAAAGGCGTTGTCGGCCTCGCGCTGCTGGCGCTGTTCGTCCTGCTGTTGCAGGGTATTTTGCGTCTCGACAAACTTCTGGGACGCTTGCCCCAGTCCCTCGCCCAACGTATTGCCTAGACCTTTCCAAAACATGCCCCCACTCTGGCGGGAGCGGGGGCGCGGCTGGCACGTCGGTTAGGGCCGGTAGGTGGTGCCGAAGGGCAGGGTAGGGGTGGCCGGTCCTGGCTGGTAGGTTACCCCAAAGCCCGGCGCGGCGGCCCACGGCTGGGCGGGCTGCAAGGGGTTGGCGTGCAGGTACTGCGCTCCAGCCACGCCCACGGCCCCCAGGCTCTGACCAAGCCCGGCGTAGGGGTCGGGGTTGATGCGCTGGCCCCATTGGTTGTTCAGGTTCGCTTGCCCAGTCAGGGCCGCGCCGATGGCATTGGCCCGCTCTGCGCGGTAGGCGGCGTTCGCATTGGTGTACAGCTCGCTGAGGGTGCGTGCTCCGGCGGTGTGCATGGCCCCGCTGCTGAGCATCCCCCGCTGCGCGAAGTTGGCGCTCAGCTGGTCAATGGCAGCGGTCCCGGCCTGCTGTGCCTGGGCGCGGTA
>JAUNHF010000322.1 GCA_030524065.1 Deinococcus sp. | reverse complement strand
GGAAAGGCGGGCAGGCGCGGGAGGCGTGGCTGGCAGCCGGGCGCACGCCGCAACCGGGGCGGCTCAACGACCTGCGCCACATCGTCTACAAGAAGGCCGACGAACCCTATAGCCACGCCCGCACCGCGCTGGGCCTGATGATGCGGGCGCATGGGCGGGGCTTACGCGTCAAGATGTTTCAGTTTCTCAAGCATGAGGGGGCCAGCTTCGGAGAGCACCGCACCCTGGACGCCCTGGAACTGCCGTATCAGGGCCTGGGCGACGGCTTTACCTGGCGCAGCCGTGACCTGGAGAACTCGGCCGAGCTGGCCGCGCACGGCTGGGCACTGGCCCGCGCCGCGATTGAGGGCGGCGAATACGACCTGATCGTGCTGGACGAGTTCACCTACCCCCTCAGCTACGGTTGGGTGCCCTGGGCCGAGGTAGAAGAGGTGCTGCGCGCCCGTGACCCGGACCTGCATGTGGTGGTGACCGGGCGCAGCGCCCTGCCCGAGCTGGTCGCTCTGGCCGACACGGTGACCGAAATGAAGGCGGTCAAGCACGCCTACGAAGCCGGCATCGGCGGGCAAAAGGGGATCGAATATTGAGCCTGAGCCGGCCTGACGCGGCGCCCCGCAGCGCTTTTGTGCTGGCGGCGCCCTCGTCGGGCAGTGGCAAGACCACGGCGGCGTCGCTGCTGTGCCTGGCCCTGCGCGCACGCGGGCTGAGCGTGCAGCCGTTCAAGCTGGGCCCCGACTACCTGGACCCCACCCACCTGGGCCGGGCGGCGGGACGGCCCGCACGCAACCTCGATTCCTTTTTGCTGCCGCCAGAGCGCGTCTCAGCGCTGTTCACCCGCGCCGCCAGCACCGCTGAGGTGAGCGTGGTGGAAGGGGTGATGGGCCTGTACGATGGCCGCAGCCCTGCCTCCGACGAACATTCCAGCGCCGACCTGGCCCGGCGGCTGGGCCTGCGCGTGGTGCTGCTGATCGACGCGGGCGGCATGGCCCGCACCGCAGCGGCGCTGGCGGCAGGCCTGCGCGACTTTGGAGATGGGGTAGACGTGGCCGGCGTGATTCTCAACCGGGTCGGCAGCGAGGGCCACGCCCGGTTGTGTGAAGCGGCGCTGGCGGAAGTGGGCCTGCCGCTGCTGGGCTTTATCCCGGCCGACCCGGCGCTGCACCTGCCCGAGCGGCACCTGGGCCTGCACGCCGCCGGGGAAGCCGCCTGGGACGAAGCCGCCGCGCTGCACGCCGCCCGCTTTCTGCGGCTGGACGCGCTGCGGGCCGCCACCCGCCTGCCGGCCCTGGACTCCGCGCCGCCCCTGCGCTTTCCCGCTCCCCGCGCCCGCATCGCCTACGCCTGGGACGAGGCTTTTTCCTTTTATTACCCCGACGCGCTGGACGAACTGCGCCTGGCGGGGGCCGAGTTGGTGCCGTTCAGCCCGCTGCGGGACACGGCCCTGCCCGCTGGCGTGGGCGGCCTGCTGCTGGGCGGCGGCTACCCCGAGCTGTACGCCGCGCCGCTGAGCGCCAACGCCCCCATGCGCCGGGCGGTGCGCGACTTTGCCGCGTCGGGCCGCCCGGTGGTGGGGGAGTGCGGCGGGCTGATGTACCTGAGCAGGACGCTGACCGATGGGGAAGGGCAAGTCCATGAAATGTGCGGCGTGGTGCCGTACCACACGCAGATGCAGCCCAAGCTTAGCCTCGGCTACCGGGAGGCGCTGAGCCTGCACAGTTCGCCTTTGCTGCCTGCGGGTGCGGAGGTGCGCGGGCATGAGTTTCACTACAGCGCCCTGACCCATGAGCCGACCCATCCGGCCTACCGCTGGACCGACCACGCGGGCGCGGAGGTGCGCGAGGGCTACGCCCAGGGCAATGTGCTGGCAAGTTATTTGCACCTGCATCTCGGCGCGGACCCGGCCCTGGCGCAGCGACTGGTGGACGCATGCCGGCCATGAGTCTTCCTTCGGGCCACCGCCGCGCCGCCTTGCTGGCGCTGGCGCTGGATACCCTGGGCGAACCGCCTGCCCGCCTTCACCCCGTGATTTGGATGGGGAATTACCTGGGGTGGGCGCGAAAAAACTGGCGTGGCCGCACACCTGCCGCGCAGCTCACCGAAGGCGCGGCGGGCTGGGCGCTGGGGGCGGGACTGGCGGCAGGGGCAGGAGGCGCCGCCGCCCGGTGGCCCTGGTACGCGCAGGGCGCATTGCTCAAGCCGTTGCTGGCGCGTCAAGCCCTCCTTGACGCAGTGGCCGAAGTGGCCTCGGCCCTGGAACGGGGCGACCTGCT
>JAUNHF010000012.1 GCA_030524065.1 Deinococcus sp. | reverse complement strand
ACTACCTTGCCAAGGTAGATGTCGCGAGTTCGAATCTCGTCTCCCGCTCCATTTCGTGAAGTCCTTCCTCATCTGAGGAGGGACTTTTCCGTTATACTTGCCCTCTGCTGGGGGTGCTCCGGTTTCGACAGAGAAACGGAAAGCGCTGCTGCGTGCCGAGGAGCCGTTGGCCTCGTAAACAAACGGCAAAGCCATTAACTGGCGAAAATAACTACGCTCTCGCTGCTTAAGTGAGACAGTGACCATGTAGCCCGGCCTTTGGCGACATGCGAACTGAGACAAAAGAAGGCTAGCTTGCGGCGAGGTTCCATGGCCGGGGGCGAAAATAAATGGAAATAAGGCGGACAGCAGCCCGTTTGCTGGCAGCTCAGGCCCGACAATTTAAGAGCAGACTACGCACGTAGACGCACGCTGGATGGATCTTTGGACGGCGGTTCGACTCCGCCCACCTCCACCACCTGACCACCCTCCGGGGTGGTTTTCTGTTGCGCTATACTGCTGCTCGTCCCTTCAAGCCGGGATGGCGGAATCGGTAGACGCAGCAGACTTAAAATCTGCCACCCGCAAGGGTGTACGGGTTCAAGTCCCGTTCTCGGCACCATCACCAACCCCCTTGCTTCCAGGCGAGGGGGTTGGCTGCATCTGGCGGAAGGTCCAGGCGTACAATCGGGACCATGACCGATGTGTTGCGTTCCTGGACCCCTGCCCCACCCGGGTACCACCATGTGGTCAGTGTATCGCTGGGGGGCAGCAAGCGAAATGCCCGAGAGGAAATTGAGGTGCTGGGTCGGCCCTTTATCCTGGAGCGGATTGGGACCGATGGCGATGCCAAAAAAGCTGCCGAGCTTTTTGGAACACTGGACGGCCGGGTGGATGCTTTTGGATTGGGTGGGGCGGACCTGTATGTACTGGCGGATGGACGGCGCTATACCTTCAGGAATATTCGCAGGCTGGTGGGCCATGCCCAGAAGACGCCAGTGCTGGACGGGTCAGGGCTAAAAAATACCCTGGAACGTGAGGCCATCGCTCAGCTGGAGCCGCTGCTGCACTGGCAGACACAGCGGGTTCTGATGGTCAGTGCCGTAGACCGGTTCGGCATGGCTGAAGCCCTGGCCGCAGCGGGCGCCGATGTCGTGTACGGCGATCTGATTTTCGGACTGAATCTGGACTTGCCAATTCGCACGATGCAGGCCCTGCGCCGAGCAGCGCGCATTCTTTTGCCCCCCCTGACGACGCTGCCGCAGGACTGGTTTTACCCCACCGGGGCCAAGCAGGACACCAGCGTGCAGGGCAAGGGCACCCGCTACTATGCCTGGGCGGACGTGATTGCCGGAGACACCCACTTTGTGAAGCGGTACGCTCCGCAGGATCTGCGCGGCAAGACCGTCCTGACGCAAACGATTACGGAAGCCGACCGGCAGTGGATGCAGGACCGGGGCGTGGCCCGCCTGATCACCACCACACCGCGCATGGGATCGCGCAATTTTGCCACCAACGTGCTGGAAGCTTTTTTTGTGACCCTCAGCGGTAAGCGGGAAGCGCTGACGCCTCAGGAGTACCTGCAATACATCTATCAGGTGGGATTCCGGCCGGAAGTCAGCGAGCTGAACTGAGTAGGCTTTCTTCTGCCTCTGCGCTGGGTAGCTGAGCAGACGCCTGTCCGTGGCGTGGGGAGCCTGGCTCTGGGCTTGCCGCTAGAGTACGGCAGCAAGGCGTTCACAGGCCTGCTGGAGTTCTTCGGGGGTTGAGCCGGCAAAGCCCAGGAGCACGCCGGGCGCCTTGGTGTGGCGGTCCCACTGAAAGGCCCGGACCGGGGTCAGTTCCAGCCCCAGAGCGTCTGCTTGGCCCAGCAGCCGCGCTTCCTGCGGCGCGGGCCAGCTGGCCGTAAGGTGTAGCCCCCGCCCCGAAGAGAGGAGCGTGGCGCCCAGGGGGCCCAGCTGCTCGACCAGAGCACCGTGCCGCGCCGCATAGATGCGCCGGGTGCGGCCCAGATGGCGCGTGAAGTGCCCCTCGGCCATAAAGCGGGCCAGGGTGGCACTGCCGCGCAGCGAGGAGCCGCCGTCCATTGCCTGCTTGACGGCGGTAAAGGTGCCGGCCAGATGCGGCGGCACCACCAGGAATCCCAGCCGCAGTCCCGAGAAGAGGACCGCCGAGAAGGTGCCCAGGTGAATGACCCGGTCGCTGAGGGCTTGCAGCGGGGTGAGGGGAGGGCCAGCGTAGCGGTACTCGGAGTCGTAATCGTCTTCCAGAATCCAGCCGCCGCGTTCCGAGGCCCAGCGCAGCAGTTCCAGCCGCCGCTCGGCGCTGAGCGGCACCCCCGTGGGGAACTGGTGCGCCGGCGTCACGCATACCATCCGCAGGTCGCTCCGTCGCCGTAGGGGGGCTGGGTCCAGCCCTTCGTGGTCCACTGGCAGGGGCACTGGAACGAGTCCGGCACCCAGCAGCGCCGCGCGGATGCCGGGGTAGCCGGGCGATTCCAGGGCGGCCCGCTCACCCTGGTCCAGCAGGGTACGGGCCGCCAGGTCCAGCGCCTGCTGGGTGCCGGTGGTGATGATGACCTGTTCGGGCCGGCAGTCCAGCCCCCTTTCCTGGCGCAAATAGGCGGCCACTTGCTCGCGCAGGGGCGCCCAACCCGCCGCCGAGGAACGCTGGGCTTGGACCTGGGTCAAGTCGGCCTGTGCCTCCAACCGCGCCCACGTTTTCCAGGGAAACAGCCGGGGGTCAGGGCGCGAATGGCGAAAGGGCCTCATGGGGCCAACCTGAGCGGGCAAAGTGGGCAGCTGGGCCAGGGCCTGAGCCCGCGCCGATGGCTGGCCGGGCGTGCGGCTGGCTTCCGGCAGGGCGCGGACAAAGGTGCCTGCCCCAACGCGGGCTTCCAGATAGCCCTCAGCGCACAGGGTTTCGAAGACTTCGGTGACTGTGCCGCGTGAGACGCCCAGCAGGTCGGCCAATTGCCGGGTGGGTGGGAGCCGCGTGCCGGCGGCCAGCTGACCGCTGGCAACCTGTGAGCGCAGCGCCGCCGCCAGTTGCCGGGTCAGCGGCGTGTCGGAGGTGCGGTCCAACTGAAGGTCGTGCCATGCAGCGTACATTGGTCTACTCTAATGCCGCAGCATTGGCCCTGGTGCTGGACCAATCCTGGCGACATCATAGCTGTCATGACCGAACAACATGAAACCAATGGGCAAACCCCACATACGCAGACCCCAGACGTGCAGAAAGTGCAGCGCGGTTTTGCCGAGATGTTCAAGGGCGGCGTGATCATGGACGTAGTGACGGCGGATCAGGCCCGCATCGCCGAGCAAGCGGGCGCGACCGCTGTCATGGCGCTGGAACGTGTGCCGGCCGATATCCGCAAGGACGGCGGCGTGGCCCGCATGAGCGATCCCAAAATGATCAAAGAGATCATTGGGGCGGTGAGTATTCCGGTGATGGCGAAAGTCCGCATCGGACATATCGTGGAGGCGCAGATCTTGCAGGCGCTGGGCGTGGATTTCATCGACGAATCCGAGGTGCTGACCCCCGCCGACGACCAGTTCCACATTGACAAGCAGGCGTTCCGGGTGCCGTTTGTGTGCGGGGCCAAGAACCTGGGCGAGGCTCTGCGCCGCGTGGGCGAAGGGGCCGCCATGATCCGAACCAAGGGCGAAGCCGGCACTGGCAACATCATCGAGGCAGTGCGTCATGCCCGCACCGTGCTGGGCGAAATCCGCCACATTCAGGCCCGCCCCACCGAAGAACTGATGACGGTGGCCCGCGACCTGAGCGCCCCCTACGACTTGGTACGCTATGTGCACGAGCACGGCCAGCTGCCGGTGGTGAACTTTGCAGCCGGTGGCGTGGCGACCCCGGCCGACGCGGCCCTGATGATGCAGCTGGGACTGGACGGCGTGTTTGTGGGCAGCGGCATTTTCAAGAGCGACAATCCTGAGCGCCGTGCGCGGGCCATCGTACAGGCCGTGACCCATTACCAGAACGCCGAGCTGCTGGCCGAGCTGAGTGAGGACCTTGGCGCACCGATGACTGGCATCAACATTGACGAGCTGCTTCCTGAAGAGCGCCTAGCGTCGCGCGGCTGGTGAGGGTGAAGCGGCCCGTTGGTGTGCTGGCCCTGCAAGGGGCATTCCGGGAGCATGCCCAGGCCCTGACTCGGCTGGGCGCAGAGGTGCGGGAAGTGCGCCTTCCGGCCGATCTCAGAGGTCTGAGCGGCGTCGTGATGCCCGGCGGTGAAAGCACCACCATGCGCCGGCTGCTGGCGGCCACTGAGCTGCACGGCGCTCTGCGCGGGTTCCATGCTCAGGGAGGCGCCCTGTGGGGCACCTGTGCCGGGGCCATCCTGCTGGCCCGCGTTGTTGCGGGCGACTCAGGTGTGCCGGGATTGCCGCCGACACTGGGACTGCTGGACATGGCGGTGCAGCGCAACGCATACGGTCGGCAGGTGGATTCTTTTACTGCTCCGCTGAATGTTCACGGGCTGGCGGCACCATTCGAGGCCTTTTTTATCCGTGCCCCGGCCATCACGCAGGTGGGAGACGGAGTAGAGGTGCTGGCTGAGCATCTGGGACAGCCGGTGGCGGTGCGCCAGGAGCGGTTGCTGGCGACCACGTTCCATCCTGAACTGAGCAGTGATGACCGCTTCCACAGCCTGTTCTTAGAACTGCTGTAAAGGCCAAAAGCAGGGGGCAGAAGGGAGGCAAAGCTTTCCTCTCTTTCTGCTCCCTGCCTCTGTTTAGTCGGCGCCGTGGGCCAGCTGGGTCTGCATCTCGGCGTAGTCCGGCTGGGCAAAGCCCCGGCGGTTCAGCGTGGCTGCCACCGCGTCACGTAGTTCGTCCAGACCCTGGCGCTTAAAAGCGCTGATGACCACGGTGGGCACGCCCGCTTGTTCCAGGCGCCCTTGCAAGCGGGCCAGTTCGGCGGGGCGGGCCTGGTCGGCTTTGTTCAGCGCGATGACCATGGGCAGGTCCGCCAGTTCCAAGTCATCCAGAATGCGGGTCACCGCCCCGAAGTGCAGCTCGGCGGCGTCGCTGCTGGCGTCCAGCACATGCACCAGCACGTCCGAGTCCCCGATTTCTTCCAGGGTGGCCCGGAAAGCGCGGGTGAGGTCGGCAGGCAGGTCACGGATAAAACCCACCGTGTCGGTCAGGACCACCTGGCCCACGCCGTGCAAGTAGCCCTGGCGGCTGGTGGGGCGCAGCGTGGCAAACAGCTTGTTCTCGGCCAGGACGCGCCGGGGTTCCTCGGCGGCGTGGGTCAGGGCGTTGAGCAAGGTGGACTTGCCGGCGTTGGTGTAGCCCACGATGCCCACCACAGGCACGTCGTTGCGGGCGCGGCTCTTGCGGCGTTCTTCGCGGCGCACCGCCACTTCACGCAGCTGCCCTTCCAGAAAAGCGATGCGGTCGTTGATACGGCGGCGGTCCAGCTCCAGCTTGGTTTCACCGGGGCCACGGGTGCCGATGGCGCCGCTGGCCGCGCTGCCGCCCGAAGCGCCGATGCGCGACAGCTGCGCCCCTGCGCCCAGCAGCCGGGGCTTCATGTAGCGCAGCTGCGCCAGTTCCACCTGCAAGCGGGATTCCTGGCCCTGCGCGTGCTGCGCGAAGATGTCCAGAATCAGTTGGGTGCGGTCCACCACCTTCAGGCCGGTGGCCGCCTCAATCTCGCGGGCCTGGGCCGGCCCCAGCTCCTGACCAAAAATCAGCAGGTCGGCGTCCAGGTGGTAAGCCCGCGAGGTCAGTTCTTCCAGCTTGCCAGCGCCGACCAGCGTGCCGGCCTTGAGGTTGCGGCGGTACACCAGCTCGCGGTACACCACGGCGGCTCCAGCCGTGCGGGCCAGTTCACCCAGCTCGGCCAGGCGCTCCTCGGCGTCCACTTCGCCAGTGTCAATCTGCACCAAGATGGCCTGCTCGCGGTCTTTCTGGGCCTCGCGGGTGCGGGCGGCGCGGGCGATTTCCTCTTCCAGCGCCGAGACCTGCGCCCCCAGATCAAATTCGTCTATCTCATAGCTGGGGACCGGGGGCAGGATGCGCCAGTCCTCCTCCTCGGCGGCGCTGCCGGGCGGGGTCAGGTGGGCGGTGTGTACACGTCCAGGGCGGCCATCACCGTCCACCTCAATGGCGCTGACCGCGTCCAGCCGCTTCATAAATAGGGTCGAGAGATCGCCCTTGCTCAGCTCCCCGCCGCGTGGGTGGGTGTGCAGCAGATGGTAGCCCGACAGGCGGTTCTCGCCCTGACGGGTTTCGGGCAGCTCGGTGCCTTTGGCGTCGGCCACGCTGACACTCAGCACCCGGCCACGGCGGTCAATCAGCACACTCACTTCGCGGCGCAGGTCTGCTGACAGCTCGGCCAGATTGCGGGCCAACTCGGGCGAACCTACGCGCCCTGGCTCAATGCGGCGGCGGTAAAGGTTTTCCAGCGATTTCAGCTGGGCTTTTTTGAGGCCCGAGGTGTTTCCATGTATTTTGGTAATAGTTCGCTACCTTCTTTCTGGAGTTCTCAACTTGCCTGAGTCCTCGGTGAATACTCCTGCCGGAGCAGCGCAGGGCTGCGCCGACATTTGTTACAGAAAAAACGCCATTTGGAAAAAATGCTTTGACGACACCTGCCCCAATTATCTTTCTTCTCTGCGGTAGGTAGGTGAGCAGCGGGTTGGGGCAGTGTCCATGCTCTGCGTAGCGGTCGCTCCCGGGCTTCTTGGCAGCGGGACGGCCACATAAAAAAAGCCGCCCGCAAGGGGGCGACCACACCTGTGCTGTTGGCGGAGAGGGTGGGATTCGAACCCACGGTACGGCAGGACCGTACAACGGTTTTCGAGACCGCCCCATTCAACCGCTCTGGCACCTCCCCCCGCCGCAACAGCAGTAAGGCACAAGTGCGCCCGGAAGTATAGCAAGTTCCTGGTCCCTTGGCAAAACGGTCTTGCTGCGAGGTCTTTGCCCGGCTGAGGGGGCGCCAAGGCACCGACCACTGCAAAAAAGACCGCCCGGAGGCGGCCTTTTCGTGGTGGGTTGTGTAGGGCTCGAACCTACGACCCGCTGATTAAAAGTCAGCTGCTCTGCCAACTGAGCTAACAACCCCTATTTTTTCGGCGGAGCCTGGGCGGCGCAGCCGTAAAACAGCGAAAACAAAGATAACATGGGTCCTCTGAGAGTATGTAACCTGGGGCACAAGATGACACTCCTGGGAGGCGCTTTGCCCCCGGACGGCTTAGCTGCTGCGCTGCGCCAGGGCGGCCTCGGCCTCCTTGGTCTCGTTCCAGGGAAGGGTCTCGGTGGCCCGCTCCAGGGTGTCTTCGGGGCCTTTGCCGGCCAGCAGCACGGTGTCGCCAGGCTGGGCCTGCGTGACGGCAAAGTGGATGGCGGCCTGCCGCTCTCCGATAGACCTGAAGTTGCTGTGCCCGCCTTCACGCGCGCCGCGCTCCATCTCACTGAGGATGTCCTGCAAAGGGGTATCGCGGCAGTCCTCTTCAGTGAAGATGGCGTGGTCGGCGCAGCGGCCAGCCACTTCGCCCAGTGGGGCCCGCTTGAGGGGATCACGGTTGCCGCCCGCCGAGCCGATCACCACCCACAGCTGACCCTCGGTGGTGCGGCGCAGCGTCTGAAGCGCTTTTTCTAGGCTGGGCGGCGTATGGGCAAAGTCCACGACGACCCGTGGCTGTGGCCGTCCGGCAGGCCCGCGCACCAACTGCATACGCCCCGGCACGCCCCCAAAAGAGGCCAGTCCCGCCCGCAGCTGCTCGGCGCTGGCCCCCAGGTGAGCAGCTGCGGCCATGGCAGCCAGGGCGTTGGCGACATTAAAGGCCCCGATCATGGGCAGTTCGGCCTGGAACTCGCCCAGGGGAGACTGTACCCGGAAGCTCAGCCCACGCGCACTTTGCTGCACGTCGCTCGCCTGCCAGTCGGCGGGGCGGCCTTCGGCGGAGTAGGTGACCTCCTGCGGCGCTACGCCGCGTAAGCGCTCGGTCCAGGGGTCGTCGGCGTTGAGTACGGCAAAGGGAGCCGCCTCAATCAAGCGGCGTTTGTCGGCAAAATAGCCTTCTTCGCTGCCGTGAAAGTCAAGGTGCTCGCGGGTCAGGTGGGTCCAGATGGCGGCGTCCCACTGTACGCCGCGCACCCGGTGCAGCGCCAGGGCGTGGCTGCTGGCTTCCAGCACGGCGGCCTGGGCCCCGTGGCCTACCATTTCGCGCAAGATGGCTTGTAGCTGCGGCGCTTCGGGAGTGGTGAAGTGCGCCGGGAACTGCCGCAGTTTGCCGTCCGGCAGTTCGTAGCCGGCGGTACTGAGCAGCCCGGTGGGCAGGCCCGCCGCCCGGAGCAGGTGCCGGGTCATCCAGGCGGTGGTGGTTTTGCCGTCGGTCCCAGTGACGCCAACCACCTTCAGGTCGTGGCTGGGCGCTCCATGCAACGTGGCGGCCAGGTCCGCCAGGGCGGCGCGTGCGTCGGGCACCTGTAGGTAGGGCAAGTCGGTCTGCACGCCCGGCGGCAGGCCCTCGCCCACCACGGCCACAGCGCCGCGCTCCTGCGCCTGCGCAATAAAGCTGTGACCGTCGGCCCGTGCGCCGCGCACCGCCACAAACAGGCTGCCCGGCTGCGCCCAGGCGGCATTGTGGGTCACGCCGGTCACGTCCGGATTCTGGGCGGGGGTGGGAAGCCTGAGGATGTCGGCGGCCAGGGCGGCGAGCTTCATGGGCCGCAGTTTAGAGCAGTTGTGTGCAGCGGGGGCGGCGGGCACAGAGCGCTGCCCCCAGAGGCCCGGACCAACACAAACCCCCATCTCCGCGCGGGAAGACAGGGGCATGGTCGGCTGAAGTGCCGGGGAGGAGCTTACTCGTCTTCGTCCACGTCTTCGTCCATGCCTTCAAAGTGGGCATGGCCGTGTTCCAGCTCTTCAGGGGTGGCGTCGCGCACGCTGAGCACGGTCACTTCAAAGTCCAGGGTTTCGCCGGCCAGCATGTGGTTGTAATCCACTTCGACCTTGTCGTCGCTCAGGCCCAGCACAGTAAAGGGCACCAGTTCGCCGCTGTCGGTTTCACCGAAGTAGGTGGCGCCCACTTCCACATCGTCGTCAAAGTCGGCCAGGTCCAGCTGATCGGTGTTTTCCTCGTCGTAAACGCCGTAGCCTTCTTCGGGGGTCACGGTGGCCTTGAGCTGATCGCCCGCCGACTTGCCTTCCAGGGCCTTTTCCAGACCCGGAATGATGTTGCCGTGGCCGTGCAGATAGGTCAGCGGTTCGCCTTCTTCGCTGCGGTCGACGATTTCACCCTCCACGCGCAGAATGTAATCAATTTCGGCCACTTTGTCTTTGGCAATTTGCATGTGATGCTCCTTCTGGCCCCCGGCTGCGGGCGGCACTGAACGGCCCGGTGACGGGCAACACTGAACGGATCCTGATTGCGGTTGCGTTGCTTGCGGTGTGCTGCGCACAGGCAGCTGCCCCAGTCTAGCGGGCGGCCTGCCCGCCAGGGCAACGCGGAGGGTTAGCCTAACATTGATGACCCCTTCTCCTGCCCAGTTTGCCCAGTTCGTCACGCTTGAAGAGGCGCAGGCCGCCGTCCGCGCTGCTTTGCGGCAGCCCGGCACCGAGTGGGTGGCCCCGGAAGAAGCGTTTGGCCGCCGGCTGGCTGGCCCGCTGCACGCCGAGGTGGCCCATCCCAGCGCCACCGAAAGTGCCCTGGACGGCATTGCCGCCCGCGCCGCCGACGCCCTGGCTGCCAGCGTACAGGCCCCGGTCACGCTGCGGGTGGTAGGCGAAAGCCGCGCCGGTCAGCCGTTTGGGGGGGAGGTGAAAGCCGGTGAATGCGTACGCATCTATACCGGAGCGCCGCTGCCGCCCGGCGCCGACGCCATTTGCCCGGTCGAGCAGCTGGAATTTGCGCCCAGTGGAGCGGCAGTGCGGCTGCTGTCTCCTGCCCGGACCGGGGACGTACGCCACCTGGGCGACGATTTTGCCCCCGGCGACGAGCTGCTGGCCGCCGGCGCCTGCCTGACCCCGGCGCGGGTGGCGCTGGCGGTGGCCGGTGGGCACGCCCGCTTGCCGGTGCTGCGGCGCTGGCGGGTGGCCCTGCTGAGCACTGGAGATGAGGTGAAGGCCCCCGGCACGCCGCTGGCCGCCGGCGAGGTGTACGATTCCAACCGCTACGGCCTGCGCGGCTTGCTGCAAGACTGCGGCGCCGAGGTGTTGGACCTGGGCCACGCCCCAGACGACGTGGGCGAGCTGGCCGCCCGGCTGGACGCGGTGGGCGGCGCCGACCTGCTGCTGACCAGCGGCGGCGTCAGCATGGGCCGCTACGACTTTATGCGCGACCTGCTGCTGGAGCGCGGCGAAGTCACTTTCTGGAAGATTCGGCTGCGTCCCGGGGGGCCGACGCTGCTGGGGCGCTGGAACGGCCTGAGCGTGCTGGGCCTGCCGGGCAATCCGGTCAGCAGCCTGGTGGTGTTTGAGCTGCTGGTGCGCCCGGCGCTGACCGGACAGGGCCTACGGACCGTGCGGCTGCGGGCTGGTGCCCCGTTTGGGCACGCAGGTCAGAAGGTGGCCTTCTGGCGCGGCGAGCTGCGCGGCGGCGAGGTGGTGCCCTACCCCAAGCAGAGCAGCGGGGTGCTGCGCTCGCTGAGTGACGCGCGGGTGCTGGTGCGCGTCGGCCCCGGCCAGGCGGTGGCGGCGGGCGATGAGGTGGAGGTGCTGTGGCTGGACTGAGGATGGGCTTCAGCCCCGCACCCCGGGCCTGACCGGGCGCTGGAACTGGCCGGGCCTGGTGGTTGACCGCGCCCAGTGATTGACCGTGCCCAGTGATTTGTAGGGCCTGGTGGTTTACAGAGCCCGGTGGTTTACAGGGCCTAGCGGCTCCGCTAGCCTGCGGCATGACAGACAGCGACAGTAAGGCCAACGGTACTTCGCAGCCCACGGGTACGCCCGGCATCCCCGAGCAGCCGGGCACTCTGGGAGAACAAGACACCCTCGAAGAGCTGCGCGAGCAGGTGGATCAGCTGAACAGCCAGCTGGTGGAACTGCTTTCGCGGCGAGGCGAGGTGGTCGCGCAGATCGGGCGCCTCAAATCCAGCGAGGGTGGCACCAAGTTCTACGACCCCAAGCGCGAGGAAGACCAGCTGCGGCTGGTGCGTCAGGCCAACCGTGGCCCCTTTACCGACGCGGCGATAGGCGCCATCTTTAAGGAGATTTTCAAGGCCAGTCTGGACCTGGAAGAAACCCGTGAGCAGCGCAAACTGCTGGTCAGCCGCAAAAAGCACCCCGAAGATACGGTGCTGACCATCGGCGGGGTGAGCATCGGTGGGCAGGAGCCGCCCGTGCTGATCGCCGGGCCCTGCGCCATCGAATCCGAAAAGCAGATGGACAGCGCGGCGCAGCTGGTGGCCGAACTGGGCGGCAAGGTTTTGCGCGGCGGCGCTTACAAGCCCCGCACCAGCCCCTACGGCTTTCAGGGGATGGGCGTAGACGGCCTGAAGCTGGGCCGGCAGGTGGCCGACCGCTACGGCCTACAGTTCATGACCGAGGTGATGGACACCCGCGACGTGGAAGTGGTCAGCGAATACGCCGACATCCTGCAAATTGGGGCGCGCAACATGCACAATTTCAGCCTGCTGCGTGAAGTGGGCGCGGTCCGCAAGCCGGCTCTTCTCAAGCGGGGCCTGAGCGCCACCATGGAAGAGTGGCTCTACGCCGCCGAGTACATTCTCTCGGGCGGCAACGAAGACGTGATCATGTGCGAGCGCGGCATCCGCACCTTTGAAAAGTGGACCCGCAACACCCTGGACCTGAGCGCCGTGGCCCTGGTTAAGCAGGAAAGTCACCTGCCGGTGGTGGTGGATGTGACCCACGCGGCGGGCCGCCGGGACCTGCTGCTGCCGCTCGCCAAGGCTGCGCTGGCCGTGGGCGCTGACGGCATCCACGTGGAAGTGCACCCCCAGCCCGCCACCGCCATGAGCGACAACGAACAGCAGCTGGACTTTGACGAGTTCCGGCAGTTTGTGGCCGGCCTGAAGATCTGACAGGCCTGAAGAGTTGAGCGGCCTGAAACGTTGATGGGCCGGGAGCGGCCAGCGAGCGCTGCTCAGCCTGCCGGCTGGGCCGGTGAACTGGCCGTGCCCGGCTCGGGCGCAGGCCCTTCCGGGTCGGTCAGCGGGAAGGTGTGCAGTTCCAGGAACTCTCCCTTTTCCTCGATGGTGAGGCTCAGGGCCGATACCTGGAAGCGGGTCAGGGGCAAGTCCATCGCCGCTACCTGCTCCCACAGGTCGTCCTCGGCCCAGGGCAGCAGCCCCAGCGCCAGCGTCAAGTGCGGGGCGTAGGATTCACCGTCGTAAGGACTGCGGGTCGAGGGGCCAACGCTCAGCGCCATCAGGTGCAGGTACAGCATCCGGGCGCTGGTTTCGCACTCCAGAAAAATGACGCTCTTGTAACGCTTGAAGCCCTTAATGGTCACCTCAAATGAGCTGGCCCCGTCCAGAACGTCGCGGAACCGTTCGATCAGCTCGGGGCGGCTCAGCTCGGTCTGAAACGGCGCCCGCAGGTTGAGGTGCGGCACGCCGAATCCGCTGACCCCCAGCTGCTCCTGCACGCGGCGCAGCCAGCCGTCCAGCTTGGGCGGCGGCCAGGCCACCAGGCTGTAGGCGCCGTCCACCACGCCCGAGCCCGCTGGGACCACTCGGCTCGGGACCGCCTGGCTTGTTTCGGCGGTCCCCCCAGTCTCAGGAGAAGGAGTGTCCCCACCCCCATAGGTGGGGGCTTCGCTGCGCCGGGTGGTGCCGGCGGGCGGGCAGCAAAAAGCAGATTCGGAATCGGGAAGCATGACCAGGACCTCAGGTGGACCGTTCGCCTGTACCGGCGGGAGAAGGAAAGCCTGCGCGGCTGATCCGGTAGCGGCAGTGGCAGCCCCCGGCCGAGGCGCGGCTCTCGCAGCGGACCTCGGTGCTCAGCAGGTCCGCGAGCATACCGCGCTCGGCCAAGCAGAGTTCGGTAAATTCGCATGCGACGGCCAGGTGCGGACAGTTGTGGTGGGTCAGGTAATAAAATTCACCGCTTTGCTCCAGCACCGAGCCGTAGTTGGCCTCCTGAAATTTGTGGGTCAGACGCTCCAGCCGCTGTTCCAGGGGCAGGTCAGGCCCCCACTCGCCCTGCACCTCGGCGGCCAGGGCCTGCGCCCGCGAGTACATCACCCGCCCGACCGCTTCCGCGCCGTATTCGGCCTGTAGGTGGTGCAGGATGTCCACGCACAGGCTGGGATAGCTCTTGGGAAAGCGCGCCTCGCCCTGTTCGGTCAGCCGGTACAGCTGCTGCGCCCGGCCCCGGCCCCGGGGCTTGCCGCTGTACCCTTCGATCAGTCCGGCCCCGGCCAAGCGGGTCAGGTGGCGGCGCACGCCCTGCTCGGTCATGCCCAGGGCTTCGCTGAGCTGAGCGGCGCACAGGCTCCCCCGCTGCTTGAGCAGCAGCAGCAGCCGGTCACTGGTGCGCTCGGCCTGACTGCGGCGCTGGTCCGGGCTGCCGCGCTGAAGCTGGCTGTGACCCGGCAACGTCAGATCACCGGCAGCGGCTCAAGGTTGTCCGCCGAGAAGTCGCTCAGGGTTTCGACGCTGACCTTGCCGGCCAGGGCGCGGGCCACCTCCCGCAGGGCCTGGGCCGCCGCTGACTGTGGATGGGCAATCACGGCGGGCACGCCACTATCGGCGTCCTGGCGCACTTCGGGGTCCAGGGGAACCTCGCCCAGCACGTTCAGCCCGCCCAGCTTGCGGGCGCCGCCACGCCCGAAAATGTCGTAGGTGTGCCCGGTGTCGGGGGCCACGAAATAGCTCATGTTCTCGACCACGCCCAGCACCGGCACGCTGGCCTTGCGGAACATGTCCACGGCGCGGGTGGCGTCAATCAGGGCCACGTCCTGCGGGGTGGTCACGATCAGGGCGCCGGTCACCTTGACCGACTGGGTGATGGACAGCTGCACGTCGCCGGTGCCTGGGGGCAGGTCAATGATCAGGTAGTCCAGGCTGCCCCAGGCCGCGTCCTTGAGGAACTGCTGCACCGCCGAGTGCAGCATCGGCCCACGCCAGACCAGGGCTTGCCCGGCCCGCGTGAGGTTCGCCATTGAGATAAAGCGTAGTCCGTGCGCCTCAATCGGCATCATCTGGCGCTGCTCGTTGGCGGTGATGCGCGCTTCGCCCTGGCCCAGCATGTGCGCCACACTGGGGCCGTACACGTCGGCGTCCAGCAGGCCCACCCGCGCGCCGTCCTGTGCCAGAGCGGCCGCCACGTTCACGGCCACGTTGCTCTTGCCCACCCCGCCCTTGCCGCTGCCCACCAGAATCACGTGCTTGACGCCGGGCAGCGGGGGCTGCTGCGGGGTACGCACCTGGGCGCTGAAGCTGACCTGCACTTCCTCGATGCCGGGCACCGCCAGCACGGCGCGGCGCACGTCGTTTTCGATGGTGCTCTTGAGCGGGCAGGCGGGGGTGGTCAGCTGCACCAGCACAGCGGCCACAGCGCCCTCGACCACCACGCGTTCAATCATGCCCAGGCTGACCAAGTCCTGATGCAGCTCGGGGTCGTTGACAGTGGATAAGGCGGCCATGACGGCATCTTGCATAACGCTCTCTTTAGCGCAGTTTTAACAGACCTGGCAAGGGGCAGGCTCACAGTGAAGCGCCTGCGGATGTGGGTCTGCCTCGCTGAGACAAGCTGCGGGCGTGGTCAACGCGGCAGCTGGGCCAGCACTTCGCGGGCGCTGAGGGTCAGGCCGGTGGCGTCTTCCTGCACATGCAGCCAGCGCACGCGGCTGTCCGGGGCCACCACGAACGTGGCCCGGCAGGCGTGGCCCTCTGCGGGCATGGCTACGCCGTAGCGGGCGGCGGTCTCTAGCGTCATGTCGGCCAGCAGCGGCACCTGCAAGCGCAGTTCCCGGCTCCAGGCGCGGTGGGTGTACACCGAATCACGGCTGATACACAGCACTTCAGCGCCGGCCGCACTGAAATCGGCCGCGTGGCGGCTGTAGTCGGGCACCTGGGCCGCGCACAGCGGGCTGAAATCCAGCGGATAGAACACCAGCACGGCCCACCGGCCGGCGGCGGCGTAACTGCTCAGGGTGACCGGCTGCCACGCTCCACCCGGCTGCACCGCGTCCAGGGTAAAGTCGGGAGCGGGCTGGTTCAGCAGGGCCTGGGGGCGACTCATACCCGCATGCAAGCACATTTTGTCTCCGGTTGCGACCAATTGTTAGCAGTGGCTGTCTGCCCGCAAAAAGGGGCACGGCTGCAGGTGCAGGGTAGAGCCGCGTCGCTGCCACGCCAGCCGGCCCGAAGGTCCGTTGGGCTGACCGGCGGCTGGCTCCCTTCCCCTAAGCTGAGGGGCGCATGTGGGAACTGCTGACCGTTTTTTTGCGCCTGGGCCTGACCAGTTTTGGGGGACCGGCCGCGCACCTGGGGTACTTCCAGGCCGAATTCGTGGAGCGCCGCCGCTGGCTGAGTGCGGCGCAGTTTGCCGACTTGGTCGCGCTGGCGCAGTTTTTGCCGGGGCCGTCCAGCTCGCAGGTCAACCTCAGCATCGGGTACCTGCGCGGTGGGCCGCTGGGCGCCCTGCTGGCCTGGGCGGGGTTCACGCTGCCCAGCGTGCTGGCGCTGGTCGCTTTTGCTGCCTGGATGGGCGGAGAAACTGATCTGAATGCCGGCTGGCTGACCGGTTTGAAGGTGGCGGCAGTCGCCGTGGTGGCCCACGCGGTGGCGGGGATGTGGCGCAGCCTGGTGGGCGGGCCAGTGCAGGCCGCCCTGGCGCTGGGCACGGCCGCGCTGCTGCTGGTCTGGCCGGCATGGTTCGGCGGCCCAGGGGGTGGGGGGGCCACTGGCTGGGGTGCTGGGGTGCAGGTGCTGGCGCTGCTGCTGTGCGCCGCCGTGGGCTGGGCCGCGCTGCCTGCTCCGGGGGTGCCGGCGCAGCCGCTGACGCTGGGGCCAGGGCGCAGGGCCGGAGCGGCGCTGCTGTTGCTGGCGGCGGGGTTGTTGCTGACTTTGCCGCTGCTGCGCCCGCTGGGGCCAGCCTGGGAGCTGCTGGACCAGACCTACCGCGCCGGGGCGCTGGTGTTCGGCGGCGGGCATGTGGTGTTGCCGCTGCTGGAAGGCGGCCTGGTGCCGGGCTGGGTAGACCATGAGCGCTTTGTGGCCGGCTATGGGGCTGCCAACGCGGTGCCGGGGCCGCTGTTTACCTTTGCCAGTTACCTGGGAGCCGTGCAGGACCGGTTGCCCCCGCTGACCGGCGTGCTGGTCGCCACCGTGGGCATTTTCCTGCCGGGCACCCTGCTGATGCTGGGGGCGCTGTCCTTTTGGAGCCGGCTGGCGGCGCAGGCCTGGGCGCGCCGGGCCCTGCTGGGGCTGAATGCCGGCGTGGTGGGCCTGCTGCTGGCGGCCCTGTACGACCCGGTGTTCACAGCGGGCGTGCCTGGCCCGCTGCACCTCGCCCTGGCCCTGCTGGCCTACGGGGCGCTGGGCCCCTGGAAAGCCCCCGCCTGGGCTGTGGTGCTGGCCTGTGCGGGGGCAGGGTGGCTGCTGTTTTGAACTGGGCGGGCTGTGTGTCTTTGGGCGTGCCTTACCCGGGCACAGCAGAGAACACAACGGAAAATGGAATGACACGGGGCAACGTTCTTCCGTGTCATTCCATTTCAGCTGGGTGTGGTGCGCTGCCCGCTCAGCTGCGGGTGCCGCGCACCACCTGCACGATGGCTTCGCCGTACTTGCTCAGGCGTGCAGGCCCCATGCCCTTGATGGTCTGTAGGTCCTCGACGGTGTAAGGCACCCGGCGGGCAATCTCGGCCAGGGTGGCGTTGCTGGCGACGATAAAGCGGCTGATTTCCTGGCGGCTGGCCTCGGCATTACGCCAGTCGCGCAGCCGGGCGAACACAGCGCTTTGCTCGTCGGTCAGGTCGGCAGTGGGGTCGGGCTTGCCGCTACCGGGCTGCGCTGCTGGAACCGGCAGATCAGGCTGTAGAGCAGCGGCTGGCTCCAGCTCTAGCGGTTCGGCGGCATGTTCTGCCGGTCCGCGCTCGCGGCCGCGTCCCGGACGTCCACGCTGATCCCGGCGGCCCCGGTCATCGTTGCGGTGCTCGCTGCGGTTCGCGCCGCGCTCCCCGGGTTGCGGGCTGGCGGCACTGTCCTGGGTGCTCTCTGGGGCTGGGGCGCTCTCCGGGGTCTGGACCGCGCTTCCTTCTCCCCGGTCTGCTTGCGGCTCATGGCCCAGTGGCGTGGCGTCCGCTGTGGCCTGCGCGGTGACTGGGAAAGCCGGCACTTCTGCCCCGTCCGGCTGAGGTGCAGGGGTCAGGGGGCGGGCCGGCGTCTCG
>JAUNHF010000321.1 GCA_030524065.1 Deinococcus sp. | reverse complement strand
CGGCCACGCCGGCGGCCGCCTGGAAGACCATTACTTTGCGCTGACGGGGGTCAGAGCATGACCTTATTCGGACTGGAACTTCTGAAACTGCGCCGCACACTGGTCTGGCCCGTCGTCTGGCTGCTGCCGCTGATTCCCGCCGCATTGGACGCCTTTATCTTCCGCACCGAGCGGATGCTGGTCACTGCGGACTGGGACTTGATGCTGCAAAACGGCATGACCAGCTGGTGGCTGCTGCTGACGCCGCTGTTCATCAGCCTGCTCACAGCCCAGATTCTGGGGCTTGAACATTCCTCGGGCGGCTGGCGACTGGCTTTCTCGGCGCCCCTTGAGCGCCAACGTATCCTGTGGACCAAGCTGGCGCTGCTCGGGGCGCTGCTGACCCTCGCCACCGGTCTGGTCGCGCTGACGGTCAGTGCCGGTGCCCTGACCCTGGGGGGCAGCTTGCGTGGCGAGCCAGACTGGGGCGCGTTCATCCACAGCGTGCTGCTGGGCCTTGGGGGAGCATGGGCGCGGTGGCACTGACTTTTTTCGTTGGCCTGCGCTGGTCAAGTTTCCTGGCCCCACTGGGCGCAGGGGTCGTGGGCATGGTGCTGGGCTTTATCGGTATCAACAGCCGGGCTTTCGGCCCCTGGTGGCCCTGGACCTTTCCGCTTCTCCTCACGTCGGTAGACGATTTCCCCATGACCGGGCCAGTCCTTTTTAATGCAGCTCTGACCCTGACATTCACGGCCCTTTGCCTGTGGAACATTCGGCGCCGGGACGCCTAGACACTGATCCTGCGCGCACCCTGCGCCCCTGGGCTGGATTCGGCTGGACATTCTGGGTGTCCTCAGGGCCTCCCCGGTCCATTGGCCGCCTCCCGTGACCGCGCCGTCCAACTTGCAGGGAACGAAAAGACATCCAGCAGGCCTACCGCCGGCACCCCAGCGCCGACCTGGTCAGGGAAACGGATTTTCGGCGCCTTCACGGCCCAGATACATGCCCTGCTCACCTTCTGGCACCACTGCCGGCCGGCCCTGCGTGGCGAGTCAGCTTGGGCTCTCTGGGCGGGAGGGCAGGCGCAGACCCCCGCCAGCCCCTGGCTGTCCCGGCCTCAGGTTATCCTGCCCCAGAGATGATCCGGCCACTTCCGCCTTACAGAGTTCTCCTCGCCAGCACGCCCAATGGTGCGGCTCTGTACTGTGGGCGACCTGCCGTGGTGGGCCAGCCGTGACCACCGCACTCCAAGGCGGGCAGGTCACGCTGTTTGAGCGTATTGGGGCCGAGGCGCTGCACGCGCTGCTGTGGGAATTTTACCGCCGGGTCTGCGCCGATCCGCAGTTGGGGCCCATTTTCGAGCGCCGTATCGGCCCTTTCCCGGCCGCAGGCTGGCCGCTGCACATTGCCCGCATTGAAGGCTTTTGGCGCAGCGTGACGCGCGGTCCGGGCGCTTATCAGGGCCGCCCAGGGCAGGCCCACCTCAATCTGGGCGCCGGCCCCGAACATTTTGACCGCTGGCTCAGCCTCTGGGAGAAGAGCCTGCCCGAGTTCATGGGCGAAGCCGAGGCGCATGCGCTGCTCAGCACCGCGCAGCGTATGCGCCCCACCCTGGAGCGCTTTGCCGTCCACGGGCAGGCCCCCGCCGGCCCCAAGCGCCTGCCCCCCAAAGCTTCAGAGTAGGGCGGCGCCCCATTGCTGGCGTAGAACACCGCTGGCGGGGCCGAAGGTGACCTATAAGCATGCAGGCACCCTTCTGCCCCGGCACAACCTCCAGTCACTGCAATCTTGAGCAAGTCGGGCTCAGCTTTTCTTCCAACACGGCCACCAGAATCGGACGCGACATTCAGGAGACAGGGCTTTGCCACAGTTGTTTTCAGGTGCATTTCTCCGGCACGGAGAATTCCCCCCTGCACCCTCCTCCTTCTCCGTCTCGCAGGCTGCGGCCTAGAGGCGGAGCCGTGGTTTCTGCGCCCAGTCCTGTCTCCGCTTGTCCCCTGCCCCGAGGTGCCCCGTCATGTACCAGCCCGTCAGTCTTGGCCAACTTCACCTTCTGCCCCCGCACACGGCCGTGCGGGTGCTGGGCCAATTGGCACAGCCGGGCCAGCTGGCGCCCCGGCAGCAGGTACTGCGCTCGGTGACGGGCGAGGCCGAACTGCTGGGCGCCCTGGGGGCTTATCCCCCGCAAACACGGGTAGAACTGTGGGGCCAACTGCTGAGTGCCGCACCCAACCGGCTGATGATTCACGGAATGCGGCCACTGGAAGCGCAGGTGCCCACCGGCCCGGCGCTGCTG
>JAUNHF010000011.1:14089-17516 GCA_030524065.1 Deinococcus sp. | reverse complement strand
AGGTCAGAGCAAATAGGGCGGTGCCGGCCCATCCTCCCGCAGCGGCCCCTGCACGGGGTGTAGTGCGCGGCCCGCTTTTCCAGGCAAAGGCCCCCAGGGCGAGCCAGAGCGCCGGCAACAGCCAGGCGGCCGGCACCGTTCCCAGCAGCGACACGCCTTCGCCCAGCACCAGCCGGTTTGCACGGAAGTTCACCCACGGCAGCGCCAGCGAAAGCAGTCCTGATGCCGCACCCAGCAGCAAAATCGGATCAGGTCGGGCGCGGTTCATCCGTTCACTTTAGGCCACCCCCGCGCCGGCAACGTAGCCGGGCATTAGGGGGGCTTTAACACATGGCCGGCACCATGCGGCCAGCCCGCTAGCCTGAAATTCGGCCTCTCACCCAGCGCGGTGGGGCCAGCTGCGTGAATTCCCGCAGTTCCTTTCCTGCCCCGCCCCTTCCACAGCTTCCTGGAGGAACACCGTGAAAACTGCACCCCTGATCCTGACCCTCAGCGCCGCTCTGCTGGCCGGCTGCGCCCCACAACAAGAGACCACTTCTTCCTCGACCTCTACCACTCAGGAAACGACCACGCCGGAAACCACCAGCCAGGCCACATCATCCCAGCAGACGGAACCCGCGCAGAGTGCCGCTTCGGCCGACGCCACCGTGGCTTCCGGCGCGGCAGCGGGCGGCGAAACCGGCACGGTGACGGTGGGCAGCAAAATTGACACCGAGGGCGCTCTGCTGTGCCAGATCACCAAGCTCAGCCTGATTGACGCCGGCTTTACCGTGAACGACAAGTGCAGCACCGGCGCCACCAACGTGGTCCGCAAGGCACTGGAGCAGGGCGAGATTGACCTGTATCCCGAGTACACCGGCAGCGCCATTTACCTGCTGAACGAGGCGGGCGCCAATATTGAGGACTCGGTCAGCAGGGACGCCCAGCAGGCCTACGACACGGTCAAGCGCCTGGACGCCGAAAATGGCATCATCTGGCTGGACCGCGCCCCTGCCAACAACACCTGGGCGGTTGCCGTGCCCGAGGCCCTGGCCGCCGAGAACAATCTGAACACCATGGCTGACTTCGGCCAGTGGGTGAGCGGCGGCGGCGAAGTGAAGCTGGCCGCCAGCCAGGAATTCGTGGACCGCCCCGACGCGCTGAAGGCCTTTGAGCAGACCTACGGCTTTACCCTCAGCCCCGATCAGCTGGTGATTGTGCCCGGCGGCAACACCACCCAGACCGAAACCGCCGCCGCGCAGGGCACCAGTGGAGTCAATGCGGCGATGGCCTACGGCACCGACGGCGCCATCAGCGCCCTGGGCCTGCGTGCCCTGACCGACCCCGAAGGTGCGGTGGCGGTCTACCAGCCGGCCCTGACCGTCCGGGAGGAAACGCTGGACAAATTCCCCCAGATTGCCGATGTGATGAATCCCATCTTTGCCGAGCTGGACGAGAAGACCCTCAGTGACCTGAATGGCCGCATTGCCGTAAACGGCGAAGACGCCGCCCAGGTAGCGCAGGATTGGCTGAGCCAGCGCTAAGAAACGGCGAGGAGAAATAGGAGGCAAACCCCCGCCTCTTGTTTCTCCTCGCCGGAGCAATGCTCATGCTGGCTCCATCCAGCAGTGAGCTTTGCCTGGCCCAGCCGCGTAGATGGTCGGCCAACTCGGACCCTATGGAGTGCCCGCTCACCGCAGTATCAGAAAGGGCTGAGAGGCTAGGCACTATGGCAAAGCATTTTGCACTGGCGCTGCTGGTTCTGGGAACCCTGGCTGGCAGCGCTGAAGCCGCCGGGTTGCTGAACCGGCCTGTGGCTGTGCAGGACACTGCTTTTTGTACAGCGAACCGCTGCGAAGCCGCTGGACGGCGGCCCAACGCTGGCTCGGTGTGGGAATTTCTGTACACCACGGCCCCAGACCAGCAAGCACTGGGGCCGCAGCTTCAGCTTTACGGCGCGCAGGGCCGGGTGGTGGGCGCCGCACTGAACTTTGCAGGACCTGTCACCCCCTTCACCGCGCAAGATTACGCTCAGGCTGGCACTCCTACAGAGCTGACCGCCGAATTTGCAGCGTTGTTGCTGGGGCAAACTCCCACGTGGCAACTGCTCAAGAAGTGGCAGGCGAGCTGCGACACGGGCAAGCGCCTCAACTTCGCTGGGGCGCGGCTTACCTGTAGCCGGTGGCAGCCGGGCCCCGGCGCAGAGGCCTTGTCCTTTCATATCGGGCAGTAGCTTCGGAGTTGGGCAGAGGAGCGCAGATGATTTAATACAGCCATGAAGCATCTGACCCCCGCTGACCCCGCGCCCCGCGACCTGGGCTTTGCCATGCCCGCCGAGTGGGAGCCGCACGCCGCCACCTGGATGAGCTGGCCCGCCGACGATGAACTGTGGTTCGGCCACCTGGAGGGTGTACGCCGCGAATACGCCGAGCTGGTGCGGACCATCGCCAACTTTGAAAAGGTAGAGCTGCTGTGCCGCAGCGCCGAGTGCGAGGCCGACGCCCGGCTGCGGCTGGAAGAAGCGCGGGGCAGCGCCGAGCTGGACATCACCTTTCATCAGGTGCCGCTGGACGACTCGTGGGTGCGCGACAACGGCCCCATTTTCGTGCGGAATGCGGCCGGCGAAGTGGCGCTGGTCAACTGGGCCTTCAATTCCTGGGGCGGCAAGTTCGAGTGGGCAAACGATGACCAGATTCCCGAATATGTCGCCGCGCACCTGGGCATGGGCCACTGGGACCGACCCGAGGTGCTGGAAGGCGGCGGTCTGGAAGTGACCGGGGACGGCGTGGGCCTGACCACCCGCTCGTGCTTTCTGACCGACACCCGCAACCCCGGCCTCAGCGAAGAGGACTACGCGCAGCTGCTGGACGTGACCCTGGGTGTCCGCAAGCTGCTGTGGCTGGACGGTGGCCTGGAAAACGACCACACCGACGGGCACATTGATACCATCACCCGCTTTACGGACCCGCGCACCATCGTGACCAGCGTGGCCGAGGACAAGGATGATGCCAACTTTGCCGTGATGCAGGGCAACTTGGAAGCCCTGCGCGGAATGACGGACGCGGACGGTCAGCCGTTCCGCATCGTAGAGCTGCCACTGCCCGCCACCCGCCTGGAAGGGGCCGAAGGCCGCCTGCCACCCCCCTACGCCCACTTTTATATCGGCAACGGGTTCGTGGTGGTGCCGCAGTACGGCGACCCCAACGACGAGCGGGCACTGGACATCCTGCGGCCCCTGTTTCCTGACCGCGAGGTCATTGGCCTGTCCAGCCGCCAGATTATCGAAGGCGGCGGGTCCTTTCACTGCCTGACCCAGCAGCAGCCGGTGGGCACCGTCTGGAGCGGCGATAAGAACGCAGCACGTTAGGGACAGAGCCAGGGCTTGCGGCGGGTCACAAGCCCTGAATCGCCTTGACGAATACTGCATACCGCGCTAGAGTAATGGACA
>JAUNHF010000011.1:6006-14079 GCA_030524065.1 Deinococcus sp. | reverse complement strand
CTCCAAGTGAGCGGGTTTTTTATTGCTTCTAGGGGGCAGGGGGCTGCCTTTACGGACCGCCAGCTGGCAGCCAGGCCACAAAGGGGCAGATAAACTGAGGCCCGTGATAGAGGCCACCGACTTTTCCGGGCAACTTGTGCCGTGGCAGGCGAACTTGGATCGCCGTCAGCTTTGGCTGCATGTCAGTGAGCCGACCAACCATGACTTGGCGGCACTGGAGCTGGCCTTTCCCATGAACGAGCTGGCGGTGGAAGACGCCCTGGAGCCGGGCCATGCCAGCCACTACGAGAAATATCCACAGGGCGATTTTCTTACCTTCCGGACCCTCGCGAACCCTGAAGGTCTGGCCGAGGAGTCCGAGCGCGTCAGCCTTTTTCTGTACGCCGACAGCCTGCTGACCTTGAGCCGGGGCGAGCTGCCGTATCTGGCGCGGGTGCGGGAACTCGTAGGGCGCGAGACGGTGGACAGCCCCGCCGAAATCGCCTTTGAAATTCTGGACACCGGCGCCGAAAGTTTTGTGGTGTTCATGCGGGCACTGGAAGACCGGATTGATGAGCTGGAGCAGCAGATGTTTGGCGGCGGCAGGGAAGATATGGTCCAGACGGTCTTTGACCTCAAGCAGCGGCTGAACCATGCCCGGCGGCTATGCAACGAGGCGCAGGACGCGCTGACCCTGCTGGCACGGCACGCTTCGGCGTCCGATGACGACCTGCTGCGATTTCGTGACGTGCGCGATTCCATGAACCGCCTGGGCAAACGCCTGGACACCAGCCGCGACAACCTCTCGAACCTGCTGGCAATCCATTCCAGCGTGCAGAGCCAGCGCATGAATGAGGTGATGCGGACCCTGGCTGCCGTCAGCACGGTGTTTTTGCCGCTGACCTTTCTGGCGGGCGTATGGGGCATGAATTTCGAATCCATGCCCGAACTGCGCTGGCAATTCGGCTACGCGCTGGCCTGGTCAAGCTTCGTGCTGGTGGCCGGAGTCCTGGCCTGGATCTTCCGGCGGCGGGGGTGGTGGTAAGGCTTGCCCGAATACGCTTGACGAATACTGCATACCGCGCTAAAGTTATAGACATAACCGCTCGGAACCTTCTTGTAAGGCGAGCGGGTTTTTTATTGCCTTGCGCCGCCTTTCGCTGGCAACAAAAATCCCCCCGCTGCGGGGGGGACACGGAAACGCTGCGAAGCTCAGTCCTTAGGTGCGTCGATCACCCGGCTGTTTTTGCGCTTGGCGGCGGCGGCAGGGACCGTCTTCTGAACCGTCTGGCCGGAGCGCGCCGTCTCGGCTTCCACCTGCTTGTTCACGATGAACTGCTGCAGCAGGCCGATAACGGTGGAGATGATCAGGTAGATACTCACGCCCGCTGGGAAAATCAGGGCGAAGTACACGAAGAACAGGTACATGAAGGCCTGCTGCTTGAACATCTCCGGCGTCTTGCGGGTGCTGAGCCACAGCTGCGCCATGTTGGCGATCAGGTACAGCACCGGCAAAATCCACAGCGGATCAGGAATCGCCAGGTCCGGCATCCACAAGAAGCCTGAATCGAACTCGAAGTTGCGGATGGTGGACCACAGCGCAATCAGCACCGGCATCGGCAGAAAGCTGGACAAGCAGCCGGCAGGGTTGAAATTGTGCTCCTTGTAGAGCGCGGCCATTTCCATCTGCATGGCCCGCTGTGACTCCAGGTCCTTGGCGTCTTTGTAGCGGTCCTGAATCTCCTTCATCTTGGGCTGCAGCACCTGCATCTTGGCGGTGGTGCGGGCCTGCGCCTGCATGACCGGCCACATCACCAGCCGCAGCAGCACGGCGATCAACAGAATCACAATGCCCCAGTCGCCCACCAGGCGGTGCATAAATTCCATCAGCGACACGATGCCCAGGCTGATATGCCCGAACCAGTTGGGGTCAAATACGCCGGGCAGGCCATAAAAGCCGGTCTGCTTGAGGTGGATCAGCTCGTTGCGGCCACCGTATACGTCCACCGAGCTGTTGCCCGACAGGCCCAGGGTCAGCAGGGCGTTGCTGCCACCGGTCATCTGGGCATCTATGCGCGTGCCGCCTTCAGGGCGCACCAGCAGCGCCGGCGACATCTGGTTGGGCGGCACGTGCTGCATCCCGGCGTAACGGATGTTCTCCACGCTGGTTACGCCTGCGCCCTGCACGGTCGCCACCTCGCCCACCTGCGGCAGCGCCCGCACACGCGGGTTGCCTTCGTTCGCCAGGCCGGGCAGCAGCATCTGGTAATTCTGGGTGCCGCCGCCCACTTCAGTCTTGACGTTGACAAGGTAGTTGCGGGTATGAATGGTGACTGTCTTGGTGACGGGCACACCGCCCTGCTCGTAGCGGAAGACGGCCACCTGTTCGTTGGCTTCTTCGTTGTTGGTCAGCTGCGGTTCCTGCGCAGTGACGGGCGCCTGGGCGTCCAGGCCCTCAGCACGGATCTGTAGGGCCGGGCCATTGACCAGATTGGTAATGCCACGTTCGTTTTGCAGCGCCGTGAAATCGTAGGTGCCGTCGGCATTTTCCTTGATATAGGGCGAACCGGCGTAATTCTTGACATACCAGCCGATAATCTCGCCCTTGTTGTTAAAGACGATATCGGCCAGGTTGGTCCGGGAAATACTCTCGCTGCCCTGCTGGCCGTCAAAGTCGGCGGTGATCCAGTCCTGGGTCAGGGTGTGCCCGAAAGGGGGAATGGGGCCAGTGCTTCCGCAGCCGGTCAGCAG
Source organism: Deinococcus sp. (assembly GCA_030524065.1). Taxonomy (GTDB): domain Bacteria; phylum Deinococcota; class Deinococci; order Deinococcales; family Deinococcaceae; genus Deinococcus. Next base: position 11,349 of record JAUNHF010000011.1, on the reverse strand, counting down.
CAGGGCGCCGCCTGCGATGAGAAGTAATTTCTTGGTCATGTTCTCGCTTTCTGAGCCGGCCCCCGCGCAGCTGTGGGGCCGTGGAGGCCTCTGGGCCCTCCGGATATGGATTTGTGACTGTGTAGAGCCAAGTTCTGCATCCCTTTACGCGGCGCAGACACTGCCGGTTCCCGCAGCCTGACGCCCGCTGGGTGGGGTGGGTGTCCAGGCGCCCGCTTTGCGCGGCCAAAGCCCGCTGGCCTATGGGCGCACCGCTTCCCAGTGTACGGGGCAGCGGCAGGACAAAACATCCGCCCAGCTTACCAAAGTAGGGAGAGGCGCCGGTTCGGAGCAGAGTACAAGCTGAGGCGCAGCTGTGCTACACTGCCTGCTGTTCTCTTGCGCCTGAAGCCATTCAGGAGATGTGCGAGAAAGGTCCGGGCGCCCGCCCGAGGCCCCCCGGCAAGACCACAAAGAGCGCTGCACGCCGCACCGCCCGGCGGCAGAGGCTCGCGGCAGGGGGAACACCGGCCCCCCTGATCCCCAGCCACAAGGAGTTGACTTATGTCCAAGAAGCCCGTTCCCAAGAAAAAGACCAGCAAGAGCAAGCGCGACATGCGCCGCAGCCACCACGCCCTGAGCATGCCCGCCCTGGGCGAGTGCCCCCAGTGCCACGCCAAGAAGCTGAGCCACCACGTGTGCCCCAGCTGCGGCTACTACAACGGCCGCCAGGTGCTCAGCGTCTAAGCACGCCCTGCACGCCAAGCTCCCCCAGCCGGGGGAGTTTTTTTTGGGGTCTAAACCGGTGGGCTGGGCTCTGGTGAGGGGGGAGCTTCACGCACCCCACAGGCGGCCAGTACAGTCAGCAGGGGAACAACGCGCTCACCCGGCACGCGGTAAGGCCCCCGCGCCTGGGCCTGAAGCCAGCCTGCCGCCTGCAATTCGCGTAGGTGGTGGTACAGCTGCCCACCGCTGAGGCCCACCTGCTCGCCCAGCACCGACGCAGGCTGCGGTCCTTCCAGTGCCGCCCGCAACAGCGCGAGCCGCAGCGGGTGCCCCAGCGCCGCCAGGGACGCAGACACCGCCGACCAGTCCCGGTCCAGCAGGGCAGAGACCGGGTGGGTTTCCTGCCAGACCCAGTCGCCGCCTGCGCCCAGCTGAGCGTGCCCGGCAAACAGCACCGCGCCGCCGGGCAACTGTTCTTGCAGGGTGAGCAGCGCCCAGGCGCGGTCTTCGGAGGGGCTGGGCCGTGGGCCGGCCGTGAGTTGGGACGTCTGGAAGGCTTCCATCTGCCGCTCCAACGCCGCCAGCCGCGCTTCCAGGCGGGTCAGCCGCTCCAGCGGGAGGCCGTCATCACTCATCCGCCAAGTCTAGACCACCAGCGCAAGGTGGGGCTGTCAAGGCAGTGGCTTTAGCGCTGCCTGCACCGCCGCCTGCGCCGCCGGGTCGTAGGCGAGGCGCAGCATCAATTCATTCAGCGCTGCCTGAAGCGGCGCCGCCTGTTCGGAGGGCAGGTTGCGTAGGAACAGGCTGACCGCCATGCTCTGCCCAGCATTGGGACCCTGCGAGGGTGTCAGGGCGTAGTTCTGGGTGAGCACGCCCTGGTCCAGACTGCCCCCCTTGAGATAGATGGCGCTGTACACGGCGGCATTTTCGGGACTCACTTCGGCCAGCCAGCCCAGGTGCCGGCGCATCACTGCCTGCTCTTCCGCAGAGAATTGTCCGGTCTCCGCGCCCAGCACGCCGGCCATCAGCCGGGCGTAGTCGGCGGTGGTGCCGGCCAGAAAAGTAGAATTTTGCAGCTGCCGGCCCAGCGCCGCGTCCTGCCTGAGCGCCGTGAAGATGAGGCGTGCTGGCTGACGGCGGCTCGGCCAGGCCGCCACCTGCGCGGCCTCATGCCAGAAGCGGTCGGCCCGCTGCTGCGGGGACAGCGTGAGGAGTTCGGCAGCACTCGGGGCGTTCCAGGCCGCAAACACGCCGGACACCGGAGCCACCGATTGCTGTCCGCTCAGGCCCAGGCGCTGCACCGCCGCGTCCACCCGCCCACGGCCCAGCCGGGTCAGGAGAACGTCGGTGGCGGCATTGTCGCTGAACTGAATCATGACGCGGGCCAGAGTATCCAGCGGTACGGCCTGCTCACTGTCCTTGGCCCGCCCAAAGGCATCGGCGGAAATGTTCAGGCTTTTGAGAGCCGCTGCGTGCGCGCCGCCGTCTTGCAAGACATAAAAACTTTCCCACTCGGCCAGCGTGACCGGCTGCTGCGGGTTCAGCTCGCCGGCCGCCACCGCCTGCGCGTAGGCCGCCAGCACCACGATCTTGACCGAACTCGCCAGTGGCATCGGCTGGGCGGCGTTGTGGGTCAGCAGTGGGGCAGGCAGCGGCTGACCCGGCGTGACCGGATACACACTCAGCGCCACATCCTGCGGCCTTTCACGCAGCAGGTTCAGCAGCAGCGAGAGCGTGTCGGCTTCGGCCTTTGCGGCCTGGGCCGGGGTGGAAGCAGAAGCAGCAGGACCGGACTGGGCGGCAGCCGACGCAGCCACAGCCAGCGCCAACACAAAGACAGACAGCAAAGGTTTCAGCATGAACCCATCCTACAGAAATCTGTACAAAAGTACAAAAGTCTGTAAGAGCCGTGGCCTTCATAGGCCATTAGCGCTTGTCCGCCACCCACATCCCCGCAATGCCGCCACTCAGTGGCCGGTAGCGGGCGCTCAGGCCAGCTTCACGCATCATGATGAGCAGCTGCCCAGGTGCAGGAAAGGCCAGCACGCTTTCGGGCAGGTAGGTGTAGGCGCTGCCGTCTCCGCTCACCAGCGCGCCGATGCGGGGCAGCACCTGCTGAAAGTACAGCCGGTACGCTCGCCCGAACAGGTTGTCGGCGGGCGGCGGAAATTCCAGAATGACCAGCCGGCCACCCGGCGCCAGCACGCGGTGCATCTCGGCCAAGCCGCGCCGGTAGTCGCTGAAATTGCGAAAGCCGAAGGTGCAGGTGACAGCGTCGAAGCTGGCGTCCGGGTAGGGCAGGCTCAGGGCGTCGCCCTCTTCCCAGGTCACGTTCAGCCCCGCCTGCCGGCCTTTGGCCTGAGCGATTTCCAGCATCTGCGGCACAAAGTCGCTGCCGGTCACTTTGGCGTAGGGAGCGCGCCGCTTGAGCATCAGTGCAAAGTCACCGGTGCCGGTGGCAATGTCCAGCACGCGCCGGGGCGCTTTGGCGAGGGCTTCACGGGCACCCGCGTGCCGCCAGGTCTGGTCTACGCCCAGGCTAAGCACCCGGTTGAGCAGGTCGTAGCGCGGCGCGATGGCCGCGAACATGGCCTGCACATCGGCGCCCTTGTCCTGGCCGTCACCCACGGCGGGTTTGCGGTGGGGGTCAGCGCTCAAGAAATCACGCCCAGTTCCCGGCCCACGGCGCCATATGCCTCCAGCGCCCGGTCCAGGTCGGCATGGGTATGCTCGGCGGTCACGATGTTGCGGATACGGGCCTTGTCCATCGGGACGGTGGGAAAGCCAATGCCGGTGGCAAAAATGCCGCGTTCCAGCAAACGGCGGCTGGCCTCAAAGGCGGCGGGCGCTTCTCCGAACACGACCGGCGTAATCGGGGTCTGGCTGCCCATATGGTCATAGCCCAGGGCCTCAATGCCGGCCTTGAAGTAGCGGGCATTGTCCCACAGGCGCTCCATCAGGCTGGGGTCGCGCTGCACTTCTTCCAGCGCGGCGGAAAGGGCACCCACCACAGCGGGCGGCTGCGCGGTAGAGAACAGATAAGGCCGCGCCCGGTTGATCAGCAGCTGGCGCAGGTCCGCGTGACCGGCCGCGTAGCCGCCCACCCCGCCCCAGGCCTTGCTTAGCGTGCCCACCTGAATCACGTCGTCGGCGTGCTCGAAGCCGAAGTGATGCACGGTGCCGCGCCCGGACTCTCCCAGTACGCCGGAGCCGTGGGCGTCGTCCACGTAGGTAATGGCCCCGTAACGGCGGGCCACTTCCACGATGCGGTCCAGCGGAGCAATGTCGCCGTCCATGCTGAACACGCCGTCGGTCACCACCAGCTTGAGGCCGTCGGTATCGTTTTCCTGCAGGGCGCGTTCCAGATCAGCGATGTCGGCGTGCTGATAGATTTTTTTGGTGGCCTTGGTCAGCCGCAGTCCGTCAATGATGCTGGCGTGGTTCAGTTCATCGCTGATGACCAGGTCGCCCGGTTGCAGCAGGGCGCCCAGCACCCCCTGGTTGGTGGCAAAGCCGGAGTGCAGGACCAGTGCGCTGCCGGTGTGCTTGAACTCAGCCAGTTGTTGCTCGAATTCCTCATGGATTCGCAGGGTGCCGGCAATCCCGCGCACCGCACCGGCCCCGGCGCCCCACTCGCGCAGGTACGCTTCGGCCTTGGCCTTGAGCGCTGGGTGGTCAGCAAAGCCCAGATAGTTGTTAGAGGCCAGATTCAGGACGTCTCGGCCATCAATGCGGGTGTGGGCCCGGTTGGGTGTCTCCAGCACTTTGGGGGAAATCAGCAGGCCAGATTCGCGCAGGCCCCCGAGTTCACGGCTCAGGCGTTCGGACAGGGTGGTAGACATAGGGACAGTTTAGGGGCTGGGACCACATCCAGCGTGTGGAACGTCCAGCCATGCCGGCTCTGTTCACGCCCAGCAGGCCCGCCCAGCGGGTGCGCGTGCCTAGGCGCTCAGCTCCAGGTCCAGACCCAGGAAACGCCACAGGGCGCGGCGGTGAATCCTGACGCCCTGCGGAGCTTCTACGGCGCGCAGGCGGCCGTCACGAATCCAGCGGCGCACGGTGCGCTCGTGCGTGCAGGTAAAGTCGGCCACCTCGCTCACCTTGAGCAGCTTGGGCAGGGTCTTGTACTGGGTTTCCAGAGTCATAAGGCACCTCCAAAACAAAGAAGGCCGCCGTAAGGCAGCCCACAGGGTCAGAGTCAAAGTTGTCAGCGCCGCTTCCCTGGCCGGCTTCCCAGAACTGGGGCGGCGGAGATTTCAGGGCGTGCAGACCGTAAGCTTTCAACTTGCGGCGAATCTACCATGAGATATGTCACCTTTGGGTCACAGGGAGTTCAAGACTTGGTCAAGGTGTCCTCCGTAAGCCATTTGGTCTGGCAGTCCAGCCTTGCCGGGGCCGGGGTGTAGGCGGCAGCCTGAGGCCATGTCCACCCACCTCAGCCCCCAAGACATCCGGCTGCGCCCATTTGTCCCAGCCGACGCCAGCGCTGCCGCGCAGTTGCAGACGGCAGCCTGCCGGGAACAGTGGATTTTCACGGCCACTGACCTGCTGGCCCAAAGCGGCACTCGGTGGGTGGCGGCGGCGCAGGGCAAGCCCATCGCCAGTGCCCGGCTTTATCCTTTTGGCCCCGGTGCCGAG
>JAUNHF010000011.1:0-5906 GCA_030524065.1 Deinococcus sp. | reverse complement strand
GCAGGCTCTGATCTAGCTCCGGCGCATGCTGGCGATGGCCTCACCCAGCCGGGCAATGCCCTCACGGATCTGGGCTTCGTCGTTAAAGGCGAAACACAGCCGGATGTGGTCCGTGTACTTGCCCTCCACTGAAAAGATGTTGCCTGGCTTGAAAGTAACGCCGTATGTCTGGGCGCGGGGCTCCAGCTGCTCGGCCACCATCCCCGGCGGCAGCCGCAGCCACACAAAGTAGCCGCCGTGCGGCACTCGGAAGTCGCACTCTGCAAAGGCTGGAGCGCGCAGGCTCTGCACCATCGCAGCGGCGCGGGCCCCGAAAGTGTCCAGAATGCTGCCCAGATACTGATCCAGCAGCCCCAGTTCCAGCACCGAACTCACCATCGAAGCGCCGATGGGATTGGTGCCGCCCGCGCTCTGAAGGGTGGGATTGGTCACCAAGAACTCCAGCACGTCACGCCGGGCGTGAATCCAGCCCACCCGCAGCCCTGGGGCCAGAATCTTGGAAAAGGTGCCCAGCGAGATCACGCGACCACCCGATACGTAAGCCGAGTAGGAAGGCGGCGCAGCAAAATCGTAATTCAGCAGGTGGTACACCTCGTCGGCCACCACATAAAAGTCGTAGCGCTCGGCCAGCGCGATCAGGGCTTCGCGGTGCTCCTGGCTCTGGGTCACGCCAGTGGGGTTGTGATGGGAAGGAATGGTGTACACCAGCCGGGGGCGCCAACGCCGCACCAGGGCTTCCAGCGCCGCCAGGTTCAGACCGCCGCTGCCCAGCGGAGCAGGCACCACCTTCAGGCCGTGGCTCTGCATGATGTCCGGCGAGGCGAAGTAGGTGGTGTCCTCCACAATGGCGACCGCGCCGGGCTGCGCCAGCATGTTGCAGACGATATCCAGCCCACCCGAGATACCGCCCGAAATCAGCAGTTCCTCCGGCGGCACCGCCACGCCGTAGTGCCGGGTCAGGAAGTCAGCCAGCTGCGCGCGCAGAGAGGGGTCGCCCCACTCATCGCCGTACTGCAAAAAGTAGGCGTCGCCCTGCGCGAAGCGGTGCTGCGAGGCCTGCTCGAACACCGAGTGCGGCAGCAGGGCGTCGGCAGGGTAGCCCAGGCCCAGGTTGATCATCTGGGTTTTGGGGAGAGTGGCTGAGGTCATGCACCGTCCTTTCTGCCCAGCGAGCGGCCCAGGGTGACCGGAAAGCCGTGGCCGGGACTTGAGACCGTCAGGCACAGCCACGGGGGCGGCCTGACCGGAAGCAATGTATCGTCATCCTCACTCTGCGCCGCGGCCCGCCCGTTTGCAAGCTCAGTTGCCAGACCCCAGAATGCTGCCCACCACTTCGGGAATGGGGCAGCGGGCAGCGGGTGCTGGATACAAAGCTAAATGCACATGGGTGAAGGCACCTGCTTCAGTGGTTGAGCACGCGGCTGAGAAAGTTCTGGGTGCGTTCCAAGCGGGGCGCGCCGAAGAACTCGGCAGGAGGCAGGTCTTCGAGCAGCTCGCCCCGGTCCATGAACACCACCCGGTCGGCCACCTCGCGGGCAAAGCCCATTTCGTGCGTCACCACGATCATGGTCATGCCGTCATCGGCCAGGCCGCGCATCACGTCCAGCACTTCGCCCACCACTTCAGGGTCCAGCGCCGAGGTAGGTTCGTCAAACAGCATCACCTGGGGCTGCATCGCCAGGGCGCGGGCGATCGCCACGCGCTGCTGCTGCCCGCCGCTCAGCTGGGCCGGAAACTTGGCCTCCTGCTCAGCAATGCCCACCCGTTCCAGCAACGCTGCGGCGCGGGCCTTGGCGTCGGCGTCATTTAGGCCGCGCAGCTTGCGTGGGGCCAGGGTCACGTTTTCCAGCACGCTCATGTGCGGAAACAGGTTGAAGCTCTGAAACACCATGCCCACTTCGCGCCGCACCAGCGGCAGGTTGCGGGCTTCGGTCAGCCGGTGCCCGTTGACCACGATCTCGCCTTGCTGAAACTCCTCCAGGCGGTTGATGCAGCGAATCAGGGTGGATTTGCCCGAGCCTGAAGGCCCCACCACCACGACTTTCTGGCCCGGTTGCACCTGCATGTTTACCTGCTTGAGCACGTGATGCTGGCCATACCATTTGTTCAGGTTCTGAATGTCAATGATGGGTTCGCCGCTCATGGGCACCTCTTTTCTTGCCGCTGAAGCACTTGCGGTCTGCGCGGTCACCGGCGCTCACCTTCTCCCCAGCGCTTTTCCAGGCGGCTGGACAGGAAACTCAGCACCATCGTCATTGCCAGATAAACCAGGGCGATGGCCAGGTACATCTCGAACGGTTTGTAGCTGCGGGCGGCCACGATCTGCCCAGCGCGGGTCAGTTCGACCAGGGCGATAGAAGACAGCAGCGAGGTGTTCTTGAGAAGGTTGAGGGCTTCATTAACCAGTGGGGGCAGCACCCGGCGGAAGGCCTGCGGCAGCACGATATAGCGCATGGTGTCGCGCGGCGAAAAGCCCAGCGAGAGCGAGGCTTCGGTCTGTCCACGCGGCACGCCCTGGATTCCCGAGCGCATAATCTCCGCCACATAGGCAGCCGAGTTGAGCGAAAACGCCAGCACCCCGGCCGGAAACGGCTCCAGGTTAATGCCGGTGATCTGCGGCAACCCGAAATAGATCAGGAAAATCTGCACCAGCAGCGGGGTGCCGCGAATCAGTTCGATATAAGCGGTCGCCAGCCACGCCAGCGGCTTTACGGCCGACAGCCGCGCCAGCGCCAGCAGGGTGCCTAGAACAGTTCCGGCCACCAGCGCAATGACCGTGACCTGCAAGGTCAGGACAGCCCCCTGAAGCAAGAAAGGCAGGCTGTCTACAATCAGCTGAAAATCCATCAGGTCACGGTCACTGTGCCTGGTCGGTGAACCACTTGGCCCGCAGCTTGTCCAGTTCGCCGTTTTGTTGCAGGGTCGCCAGGGCCGCGTTCAGTTCGGCCACGAGGTCGGTGCATTCCAGCTGGGTCGCCAGGGCCTTGGTGCCGCCGTCCATTTCACCGGCCAGCTTGATGTCACTGTTGGCCTTCACATAGTTCTGGCCCGCCGGAGCGTCCACAATCATCGAGTCAATCTGCCCGGATTTGAGGGCGGCGAGGGCTTCGCTGAACAGATTGAAGGTGCGCACGTCGGCGCCCTCAATTTCAGCGGCCATATCGGCCTGCACGGTGCCCAACTGCACGCCGATGGTCTTGCCATTCAGGCTTTCGGGGCCGCTGAGGTCACTGCCCGCGCCCACGACGATCACGTTCTTGGTTTCCTCGTAGGGGTCGGTAAAGGCCACCGACCGGGCACGCTCCTCGGTAATGGACAGCCCCGCCGCGATCAGGTCGGCGCGCCCCGAAATCAGCGAGGGAATCAGGCCTTCAAAGCCCTGGCCGGTGAACTTGGTCTCTACATCCATCTCCTGTGCCATCGCATTGACCATGTCCACGTCAAAACCCACGATCTCATTTTGCTCGTTGGTGGACTCGTAGGGCGGGTAGTCGGGGCTGGTGATCACCCGCAGGCCGTCTTTGCGGATGCGGTCCATGCAGGCGCCGCCCGCGCCCGTGGCTGGGGCCGCCGCTTCGGTCTGGCCCGCCGAGACTGCAGTGGTCGTGGTGTCTTCTTTGGGGGCGCTACAAGCACTTAGGGTCAGGCCGCCCAGCAGCATCAGTGGAAAAAGGGTCTTCATGTTCATGGTTGTCCTCCGGGGGGAAAGGGACCACTCGGGCCGCTCTAAGGATTTGCAGTGGGGGCATGCGGCGCTGTGGGGGGCTGCGGCAAAAGGACGGCGTGAATAGCTGCGAGAATATTAAGCCTCCCGGGATAGTTATGCAACTTTTCCTGTATCAGCCGCCACCAGTGACCACATGCGCGATCTGGGGCGGCTGATGCAGCACTTCTTTGGAAGAAGGGATGGGCGGCTGCTGGCAAATGTACAAGGACCGGCCAGAAGTTATGGATAAGTATCCAGACTCAGTGGCAGAGCGGCGTGGTGCGGGGGAGTAAATCTGTGAGACTGCGCCCCCTACACTGCGGGCCGTGGACCTGCTGCCCTTGCCCTTTATTCTCCTCGGCGCCCTGATCTTCGGCCTGTTGGTCGGCTCCTTTACCAACGTGCTGATCTGGCGGCTGCCGCGCGGCGAGAGCATTTCCTTTCCGCCCAGCCACTGCCCCAACTGCGACCACGCACTGGCCCCGAAAGACCTGGTGCCGGTGCTGTCGTGGCTGAGCCTGGGCGGGAAGTGCCGCTATTGCCGCGCTCCCATCAAGCGGCGCTACCCGGTGGTGGAACTGGTTTCGGGCGTAGCGTATGCCCTCATCGCCTACTTTTACCCGCCCGCCGCTTATGGCCTGGGCACCCTAGGGCTGATGCTTCTGTTCACCATCCTGCTGGCAGGCAGCGCGATTGACCTGGACACTTACACCATTCCCGATGAGCTGACGCTGCCGGGCGTAGCACTGGGGCTGGGTGTTGCGGCACTGGCGGGCAGCGGCCTAGCGAATGGTGGGCTGCCCAACTTTACCGAGGCCCTGGCCGGAGCGCTGACCGGCGCCGGGGTGCTGATGACCATTGACCTGATCGGGTCATGGGTGCTGCGGCGCTTCCGCGAGCGGCAATATCCAGACGCTCCCATCGGGCACCAGCAGATGGCGCTGGCCCTGCTGGTCGGCGCCTGGGCCGGGCCGCTGTGGGGCCTGGGCGCGGCGCTGCTCTCGGCAGCGGTCAATGCAGCGGCCAAAGGGGTGGTGCGGATTCCTGAACTGCTCACGCTGGGCGGAGCGCTGCTCAGCTTGGCGCTGGGGGTGAACTTTGGCCGCGACCCGCTGGAAATGGTGAATGGTGCCCTGCAAGGCGCGGGCGCCGCAGCGCTGATCGCCGGGCTGTACTGGTGGATTCAGTACGCCTTTATTCAGAAGCAGACTGGGGCCACCGAACCCGAGGAAGACGCGCCCTTTGACCCCAGCGCGATGGGCTTCGGGGATGTGAAGCTGGCCGGGGCCATCGGCGCCTTTTTGGGCGTGAGCGGCGTGCTGGTCAGCATCGGTGCAGCCATCTTCGCCGGGGCAATTCTGGGCGTAGTTCAGATGGCGCTCAAGGCCGAAAACCGCCTCAAGTTCGGCCCCTACCTGGCGATTGGCGCCGCAGTGGCGATGCTGTGGGGCGAGGGTGTGGTGGCGTGGTACCGGGGGTTGCTGGGGCTATAGGAGAGCCTGAGCCCCTTAGACTTCATCACTCGCCCTCCGCAGCGGCCCCAGCAGCACCTCTGCCCCCAGCGCCTCTGCCAGCGCCCAGAACTCGCAGTCGTGGGCCGGATTGGTCCAGGCGGGCGACTGCACCAGCACCACGGCGCTCACCTCAGTGGGATGGGGAAGCGCTGCCGAGCGGGTCAGGGTGACTCGCTCCAGCACTGGCGCAGGCAGCAGCGGCGCGAGTTCGGTGTGGGTGCGCTCCAGGTCGTAGCCTTCTGCCACCGGCAAGTCGGCGTGCCAAGCGGGGTAGCGGCACTCGTACTGCGTGACCCATCCTGCCTCTAGCCCCAGCCCCGCCCAGTTGCCGGGGCGCAGGCGGGCGCGGTCACCGCTGAACGAGGTCAGGTCGTGGTGGCTGTCTATGTTCAGCACCTTCAGGCCCGCAAAGCGCTCCAGCACGGGCCAGATATCGGCGTGCGAGAGCGTGACGAAGGCGGGCTGTCCCGCGTACTGCTGCAGGGCCTGCCAACCGTCATACAGCGGGAAGTCGGCAGCCAGCGCGTCCCACCCTGCGCCGGGGCCGCCGCGCCTCTGCGCCCGCGCCTGCCAGGCGGCGAGCCGGTCATGCTCATGGTCACGCACCCCCCAGATCGGCGCGTCGAACACCAATTCGCGGGTGCCGGAGTAGGCGTCCCAATCTACCGAGAGGAGCATGGACGCAG
>JAUNHF010000320.1 GCA_030524065.1 Deinococcus sp. | reverse complement strand
ACACTCCCTCAGCTTCCTGGCGACTTCCTCCCCGACATGGCCACGCCAGCCTCCACACGCCGCACCTACATGCAGCGGCCCCTGTCCTCGCTGGAGTGGGACATCCTCGCAGGCCTGCTTATCGGTCTGAGCATCGGCGCACTGTCCAGTGTAGTCACCATCATTGCCCTGCCCTTCACCGCTTACGGGTACGTCCTCGCCAAACGGGGCAAGGCTGGCTCTGAAGCCCAGATGCCGGCCCCACTCACGCAGCAACGCAGCACGGCCCCTGCGGCACTGCCTCAAGGTCAGGCCATCATGCCCAACTTCGAGAACACTCGCCTCGCCGCCCGCGCCGCGAGTCTGGACAGCACCGAGCAGGAAGTCCGGACGCTGCTCACAGAGGCCAAGGCCAAAGGCATCGAAGACACCAGCGAACTCACGGCCCTGCTCGATGACCTCAGCAAGCTGCGGAGCGACCTGCACCTTGAAGAACGCCAGGTCATCCATGAGCGCACCGCTGAACTCAGAGGCTACGTCGAAACCCTCAAGGCCGAACGCCAACTGGGGCAGCAGGCCGCTGCCTCAGACAAGCTCAAGCTCTAACCGAGTCTCCCCACGGCAGCATCCCCATCCCCTACCGCACGTCACACCTACCCGGCAGCGGTAGGTCTTTTTTTTAGACTGGGGCAGGGCCACTCAAACCCCACACACCAAGCGGCGCGGCACCAGAGCAGCAACAGGGCAGAGAAAAAGGGGCGAGCGCTCCACACCCGGAGAATGCCGCCCGACCCACCCAGAGCATAACCTGACTGACGGAGAGCAGCGAAGGGGAACCACTGTGGGGGAACCACCGCCACCACCTGACGGCTTGGACACAGGCAGAAGCAGAGCACCCAGGAAAGAAATGCCGCCGCAAGGATGGTCATGGCTGCGCCCCGCAAGAAGACCCTCTCCCCTACGGCCAGCAGGTCACTCCTCTATCTCTACGTCAGGCAGCGCCAAGCTCTCCACCACTTCGGCCTGAAGCTCTTCCCAGTCCACGTCCACACGCTCAGCCAGAATCGCCAAGGTCATCACCACCTTCTCGAAGCCGCGCTCCTCGACTGGTCCCAGTGCCTGCTGCAAAGTGGTCAGCTCCCCGCGCAGGGTCGCCACCTCAGAACGCAGCGCGGCCACTTCAGTCACCACCGCCTGCGAAGCCGCCAGCTCGCTTCTCAGGTCACCGACCTCCGTTCGCAGGGCCGTTACCTCAGAACGCAGCGCCGAATCCTCAAGTACAGGCGCAGGTATTTGCCCCTGTACCTGCTTCAACTCCGCGACATCCCTTACCAGTTGCGCCCACTGTTCGGGGGTTGGCTGCACACCAGCGGGGACTGGAGACTGACGCTCAGCGTCAGGGGTGACCAGCAACCCGTACCCCTCGGCAGGCAGGCCCAGCAGCTTCCGCATCACGGCTTCAGGAGTCGCCCGCTCATCCTGAGCGATGATGCAGGTAAGGAGCAGCAAGAAGAACTGCTCCTTGGTGAGGTCAAAGCGGACACCCTTTCTGGCGTTTACCCGCTGCGGAGGTAGACCCGTGACCGCGCTGTAGGTCCGAAACAGCCGCGTGAGGAAACCGTGCTTGCGCTCATACCTCTGCCCACTGGACGCGGCGCTGCTGTACATCGTCAGCACATCACCCAGGCGGTGGAGGGTATAAGGTCCAGGCAAATCCCGCACAAGTTCACCTATCAGCGCCCATTCGGCGGACGAGAACTGCGAACGGCTGAAACGAAAATTGAACACTGGGCCTCGAAATTCGGTCATCCTGAGCAGTCTAAAACACGCCTTGTATAGATTGAACATAAAAGAGAACAGACCGCCCCAGGCGTTGGAGAAATTCTCTCATGTTTGGCATCTGAATGTAGATTCAACACAAAAGGAAAAATGGGCGAAAAGGGCTTACACAGATTTGCATAAGCGTAACGTCTCCACTCTTTTGACCTCTGCCGATCCCCCCAGAAAACCGCCGCCCCCACAGCGAAAAACCCTTACATCGCCCCAAAAAAGTTTATTTGCAACCCAGCTCACAGGTTTGGGCACCCAAAATCCGCCCTGAACTGGCTCACGGAGTCCTCATGGACCCTGGTAGCCTCCCGCCCAAGAAGCCCCAGCCGAAGCCCCTGAGCAGCACCCCCGCCTGAAGCTCTGCAACCCAAACCCGTGCAAGCAGTCGGCGCAAGGCGTGCAGCCTGGACCCCCAACTCCGTGCACCCTGGAGGCCAGCCCCGTGCAAGCAAGAGCCGAGGGGGGCGTGCAACCCAGACCCCGCCCGGACCCCGCCC
>JAUNHF010000319.1 GCA_030524065.1 Deinococcus sp. | reverse complement strand
CATGAACCTGGAAGGCAGCACCAATATCGGTAGCGGCAAGTGGGGCGACGGTGTGCCCACCAACTTCTTCCAGGACGCCAACATGCGTAAGTGCTTCGTGAATGCCTTCAACTACGACCAGTACATCGAGCAGGTGCAGCTGGGTAAAGGTCAGAAGCGCAACTTCATGCTGCCCCCCGAGTTCATGGGCTATGACGAGAGCATCGCGCCGGCCAACTACGATATGGCCGCGGCCGAGGAAGCCTGTAAAGCTGCCCACGGCGGCGCCGCCTGGGAGAACGGCTTTACTGTGAACGCGGCCTACCGTGAAGGCAGCAAGTCCATGCAGACTGCCCTGGAAATCCTCAAGCAGAACATTGAGCAGCTGAACCCCAAGTTCAAGATCAACGTGGTCGGCAAGCAGTGGAGCGAAATCATCGATCAGAAGAACAAGGAAGTGATCGTGTACGGCGGCTGGGCACCTGACTACGCCGATCCGGACAACTTCGTGCATACCATGTACCACTCTGAGGGGTACTACGCTCCCCGCAGCGGTATCAATGACGCCGAGATTGACAAGTGGATTGACGAAGCCCGCAGCACCACGGATGTAGAAAAGCGTAAGGGCTTCTACAAGCAGATTGCCCAGAAAGCCATGGACGAGTCGTACTTCATCGTGTTGCCGGTGGCCGTGGGTCAAAATGTCTACCGCGAGAACATGCAAGGCAAGACCAAGGACAAGCAGAACCCTATGCTGGCTGGTGGCTGGCGCTGGAAGGACCTGAGCAAGACCGAGTAAGCTTTTTATCTTCTCCAAAGGAGTCGCCCCAGGTGGGCGGCTTTTTGGTGGTGGGCGGCGCAAGCAGCGACAAGGGAAGCCGGCAATTAAGCAGCTTCCCTCGTCTTATGGAGCCGCTCCCGCTTCAGGCCAGGTCGTTGAGCAGCTCCGCCACTTCTTTGCGCAGGCAGGTGAACATAGGCGTGTCCTGCAAGGTGTAATTGCTGGCCTCGGTGTAGCGCAGGCGGTGGACCAGGTCCACAAACTCCTGCGGGTAGTCCGAGTCAAAGGCCACCACGAACTCCTGGTCATCAATGCCGTAGCTGTAGCTGGTGTTGATGCGTACCCCTTTGAACGGCTCGGAGGCGTAGATGTGCTCGTCCATCATGCCCTGGCGGGAGTAGGGGGTCAGGTCGTACCAGGCGCGGGTCTTGACGAAGGGATAGATAAACAGGTACTTGCCCTTGCCCGGCAGCATTTCCAGGCCGTGCCCGCTGCCCTCAATACGGACCACGTACTGGCTGCGCTTTTGCATGCTGAGGTAGTTGTAGGGCTGGGTCAGGTAGCCCATCAGGCGGGTGCGGTTCAGTTGGGCCTGGGCCTCCTGAAATTCGGCCGGGTCAAAGGCGATACGCCACAGCATAAAGTCCACGTCGCCGCGCACGCCCACCAGCGAGTAGGTGCGCTGAATCAGGCCCTTTTCTACTGGTGCTCCCACAGTCCAGCCCTGTACGGCGGCCAGAAATTCGGCCTTGATCTCCTCGCGCTCGGCCTGGAGCAAGCGGCGGAAAGCCGGGTCCAGCTTGTAAAAGGCGTAGTTCAGGTACTGCCGGTTGGCGCGGTCGGGGTCCTTCTGGCCCACCTGACCGCTGGGGTCCAGGTCCACCATGCGGCCACGGCCTTTGCGGGCAGCCACGGCGGAACCGCTGGGCTGCATCGGCTGGCCGCCGGCCTCGCCCTGCGGGGCAGGGGGAGCCTGGGTGTCGGAGGCCTGGATGTGGGGTGCAGATGGCTGGGCGGCGCTGGCCTGGTCTTCGGGGTTGGTCATGGTCCCATTGTGGCACGCCTGGCCCGTTCCTCCAGGGGACGATTTTCCCGTTCTGGACTGTATTGGCGCTGACTGAAAGGTCGGTCAGAGCCGGGCGGCCGGGTTGCTGAATTACCCTGTGGTATGGCTTTTAAGCATGTCTCGTTTCTGACCCGCGACCTGGACCAAACCCTGGCCTTTTATGCGCTGCTGGGCGCTCAGCCGCTCAAGCACCTGCACACGGCCGAGGGCCACGGCCGCGCTGTGCTGGACCTTGGCGGCGGGCGGGTGCAGTTTTTTCAGATTGAGGGCGAGGCCCCGGCCCCCCACGCCCACTGGGCCGAGCACCTAGCGCTGGAAGTCGCGGACCTGCTGGCGCTGGTGGGCAAGCTGCGCGGGGCCGGCTATGCTCTTAGCCGCGAGGTGCAGCCCAGCCCCGGCGGACGCCTGATGGCCTTTGTGCGCGATCCGGACGGCCGCTCGGTGGAACTGCTGGAGCAGGAGTAGCCAGAAAAAACCGCCGC
>JAUNHF010000318.1 GCA_030524065.1 Deinococcus sp. | reverse complement strand
CTCCGACACGTCCAGGTCCACGCCCTGCGGGGTGGCGGTGAGTGCCAGCAGGGCCTCGCCGTGCAGGAGCGCTTGAATGATCTGGGCAAAAGTTTCTAGCAGACCGCTCAGGTCGCTGTCCTTGCCGGTGAGGCCTGCAAGGCGTTCCAGGCTGGTCAGGCCACTCAGGGTTTCTTGCAGGGCTCCGGCGCGGCTGACCTGGGCGGCGGCCAGGCGCTCGGCGTAGGCGTTGCCCGCGCTGACCACGCTGTTTTTGAGGGCGGCGTAGCGCTGGTCCAGCAGTTGCCGCAGCCGGGCTTCGGTAAAGCGGGGCTCGGCCAGCAGGTCGCGCATCAGCTCGGTCAGGGCGGCGCCGTTGCGTTCCAGGGCCTTGCCGCTCAGGGTCAGCGACAGCCGCACGGTATCCAGGCGGTCTGGGGCGTGCCCCACGCCCACGCTGGCGCCGACGCCCCCAGTCACGGCTTCGGTGCGGCGGGCGAGCGCCAGATAATCGCGTTCGCCGGCACCCGACTGGGTCAGCGCTCCGGCGTAGAGGCCCAGCGCTTCCAGCTGCGCGGCGCTCAATTCTGGCAGCCGCGTCTGCACGTCCAGGTAGGTCAGGCCGCCGGTGGGCTGCGGAATCCGTCCCAGCAGGGCGGCGCCGGAGCGCTCCTGTGCGTAGTCCGGGCGTGGCAGCTGCCGGGTCACGTCGCCCAGGCCCAGTGAGGGCAACGCGGCGCTGTCGGGTTCTTGTGCCTGCCACTGCGCCAGCGCGGCGCTGTCGGCCAGAATGCGCTCACGGCCCGCATCGTCCAGCGCCGCGCCCATGCGGGCTACCTGCTCGGCTTCGGCTGCTTCGGTTTTGGCTGCCAGCTCAGGGTCGGGGGTCAGGGTCAGCGTCACGCGGTGGGGGCTGTCCAGCAGCTTACGGAGCATCGGCTCAAACACGGGGCCAGCTTTCAGGTCGGCGCGCAGCCCCTCCAGCTCCGGCTCTAGCCTGAGGGCATCGGCCGGGTGGCCGCCATTGATCCAGGCTCCCACCAGCCCAAACATCACGCCCAGGCCGTAGGGAAAGCCGGCGTTGCTCACCTCGCGGCTGCCCAGCTCGAACCCGTGCAGGCTGCTTTCAATCATTTCCGGGTCCAGGCCCTCCTCGGCAATCTGGCGCAGGGTGTCCAGCACCAGGGTTTCTACGGCGTCTGTGTGTCCCAGCGGCAACCCCTTGAGGCCAGCGGCGAAGGCTCCCTCGCGGTAGCTGTCGCGGTAGCCGCCCACATCGGCCAGTGAGGTGCCCAGGCCCGAATCAATCAGCGGCTGGGTCAGCGGCGCGGCGGAGTTGCCCAGCAGAACGTCGCTCAGCACGCTCCAGCGCAGGTTTTCGCGGGGGTCGGCGCTGAGGCCCAGCTTCCAGCCCACCACCACCTGCGAGCCGCGTTCCAGGTCGCTGCCCGCGTAAAAGACTTCCTCGCGGCGCGGGGCGCTGAAAGCGGGCTGGTCGGGCACGCTCACGTCCAGCTCCTGTGCGCTGAACCGGGCCATCACTTCGGCCTCAATCACGTCCAACACTTCTTCCAGCGCCATATTGCCGTAGGAATAAAAGTAGGCGTTGGACGGGTGATAGTGCGCTGCGTGAAACGCCTTCATGTCCTCAAAGCTGAGGCTGGGAATGTCGGCGGGCGTACCGCCGGAGTTGTTGGCGTAGGTGAGGTCCGGATACAGCGCCCCCCCAAAGGCCCGGTACAGCACGCTGCTGGGGGTCGCCATCGCGCCTTTCATCTCGTTGTAGACCACGCCGCCCAGTTTCAGCGGGCTGCTGGGGTCGTCCGGGGTTTCGAACTCCAGCCGCCAGCCGTCTTGCAGGAAGCTCTCGCGGCGCAGCAGCGGAAAGAAGGTGGCGTCCAGATACACCGACAGCAGGTTGAAAAAATCGGTGCGGTTGCGCGTGGAAAAAGGATAGGTGGTCCAGTCGGCGGCGGTCATGGCGTTCATGAAGGTGCTCAGGGACCGGGGAATCATGGTGAAAAAGGGGTCCGGCACCGGGTACTTCTGCGAGCCCATCAGCACGTTGTGTTCCAGGATGTGCGCCACGCCGCTGCTGTCTTTGGGCACGGTGGGAAAAGTCACGCCAAAGGCGAGGTTGTCGTCCTCGCGCTGCACGTGGGCGTGGCGTGCGCCGTTCTCGTGGCGCAGCAGCACCAGCGTGCCCTGCATTTCGGGCAGGTCGTGCAGTTCCTCTACGCGGTAACGGCCCAGCAGGGCGCCTGCCTGGGGCAAGGGGGGCAGCGTTCGGCCAGTGTCAGCAGGGTTGGTCATATCCCCGCAGGATAGGG
>JAUNHF010000317.1 GCA_030524065.1 Deinococcus sp. | reverse complement strand
GTCCAGCTGGGCATTGTCAAAGGTCACGTCGCCGCGCAGACGGTCACGCACCACCGTTTGCCCTTCCAGCGGGGCCTTAAGGCGAATCACAAATTCCTCGCCCGCAGCGGCGCGGCGGTCCGATTCCTCGCGGCTCAGCTCACGGTCGCGGCGGTCATAGCCCAGGTAGCTGTCTTTGCGCTCCTCGGCGGCGCGGCGGCGCTCCTCCAGTTCTTCGGGCGTGTCAAAGGCGCGGTAGGCGGCACCCGATTCCAGCAACTGCTCCGCGTACTGTCGGTGCAGCCCCGCCCGCTGTGACTGGGTGTACGGACCCTTGTCGTCCTCTTTGCGGGGGCTGGCGTCGGGCTGAATGCCCAGCCAATCCAGCATGTCCAGAATGCGGCCTTCGGAAGTGGCGTTGTAGCGGTTGCGGTCGGTGTCCTCAATCCGCACGATGAACTTGCCGCCCTGCTGGCGGGCAAACACCGAGTTGAACAGGGCCTGGTAGGCGGTGCCCACGTGGGGGTCGCCGGTGGGGCTGGGAGCGATACGGGTGACGGCAGCTTGGTCTGTCATTGCAAAGCAGGATAGCGCTGCCCGTTCGGTCTACACTCGCAGGGTATGTCCTACCCGCCCTTCAAGCCCTGCCCCTGTGGCTCTCGCCGCAGCTTTGCCGCGTGCTGCGGCCCCCGCCTGAGCGGTGAACGCCCCGCCGAAACCCCCGAAGCGCTGATGCGCTCGCGTTACGTGGCCTTTGCGCTCAGGGACGCCGACTATTTGCGGGCGACCTGGCACCCGGACACCCGCCCGGTCACCCTGGACCTGGAAGGCACCCGCTGGCTGGGGCTGACCATCCACCGCGCTGCTGAAGACCGCGTGAGCTTCAGCGCCCGCTTTCAGGAGGGCGGGCGCAAGCACACCATGCGCGAGGACAGCCGCTTCGTGCAGGATGAGGCGGGCCGCTGGCTGTATCTGGACGGCGTACATGAGGACTGAGGGGAGATGAATGCAGCGGAGCAGACCGCTCTAGCGCTTTTTCTTTGCCCGGACCGGCCTGTTTTCCGCCACCGCGTCCAGCGGGTGGGAAGCGGGCGTCGCTGGGCCTGCCGGGCGCGGCGGCAGCCGCTGCGCGTCCATGCTGAAACGTCCGGCTCCGGCCAGCGCCAGGGTCAGCGTGCCGGCTGCCAGCAGCAGCCAGTTCTGAATAATCGGATTGAGCAGCCGGTCCAGCAGCTCGCGGCCTAGCCCCAGGGCCAGCATGGTTTCGCCCTGGGTCAGCACCAGCACGCTCAGCACGGCCAGGGTGCTCATGGTCGCCACTGGGCGCACCGCCAGCCCCAGCACCAGCAGCGGGCCACCGATCAGTTCCAGCAGCGACAGCAGCGGCGCGAACAGCAGCGGAAACGGCAGCCCCAGCCCGCGCCACTCGGCCACCGTGCCCTCAATCCCCACCACAAACAGGTGCTGGTAGCCGCGCAGCGTGAGCAGGGCGCCCAGCAGCAGCCGCAGCATCAGCAGGGCCGCGTCGGTACGGCGTGAGGGCACGGCGCTCACCGCCAGCGCCCTTTGCTCCGGTGGCCCACCCGGTTGCCGGCCACAGCGGTGCGGGCGCGAATTCTCTCCTCGTCGTAGCGCAGCATCACGGCCAGGCGCTGGCGCGAGATGATGTGGTGCGGGTTCTTGGGCACGAACGCCGTCACGATGTCCAGCCAGCCGTCCGCGTGATGCTCCACCACCACATGCAGCGGCAGCCGCACCCGGCAGGCTTCAAAGTACCCGCACACCAGCCAGCGGCGTTCCTCGGGGTATACGGCCCGCACCCGCCCGCGCAGCAGCACCTCGATGATGTCCCGCTCCAGAAATCCCTCGGCGCGGGCGTGCCCCACCGCGTGCGGCTTCACCTCGAAGCGCGAGAACAGCACCGCGTCGCGCAGTCGCTCGTGGGCGCGGGCCAGCGAGTGGGCGTTCAGGTCTATGCCTTCGAGCTCGCGCTCCCGCTGGGGTTTCACGGCTTTGGGCCGGTCCTTGGCCGCAGCCTGGGCCTGGGCTTCGCGCCTGTCGCGCCGCTCCTTTTTCTCGGCGCGGGCCAGTTCGCTGCGCAGCGACTGAAGCAGCTCAAGCGGCATGGTGGATGATGGACTGGTCACGGCTCACCTCCGGGGCAATGGACCTGCTGGACACCCCCAAAACAAAAAAACTCCCGCCAGCACTCGTGCGTGCTTGGTGGGATATGTCTCAGGCGCACCCAGTTCAGGGCATGGAGGCAGTGTATCAGCCGCCCGGAAATGGGAGTTAAGAAGCGGCGCACATTTAGAGCTGTGCGCCCCTCCACT
>JAUNHF010000010.1:15257-17714 GCA_030524065.1 Deinococcus sp. | reverse complement strand
CACATAAGGGCAGCGCAGCAGAGTGGGAACGCCCTTTCCTGCCAGCGTCTCATCCCAAACTGAACTGTGGCCCAGGGACCCACGGCTATATTTGGGCTCATGCTGCACCGCTGTTCCCGGCTCCTGCTCGCTGCCCTCGTTGCCCTGCCCCTGGGGTCGGCCCAGGCGCTGGACGTACGCGTGCTGGTGGAGCAGGGCAGCGCGGTGCCGGTGCGGTTGCTGGGCACCGAGGCGGCGCCGCAGCCGTCCCCACAAACCTGGACGGTGGGCGTGCGCGGCAGCGAGCTGACCCTGGGCGGCAAGGCGGCTGGCAGCGCCACGCTGTATGTGCCGCCCACGCCCGGCAGCCGCGTGCAGATCGGGCGCAAGGTGTACCGGGGCGGGGTGCTGCTGCGCGCTGCCAAAGGGCAGGTGCAGGGCATCAACGTGGTGAACGTGGAAGATTACCTGCGTGGTGTGGTGCCTGCCGAAATGCCGGCGCTGTGGCCCGAAGCCGCGCTGGAAGCCCAGGCCGTGGTGGCCCGCACCTATGTCACCCGCCGCGTGAATCCGGCCCAGCCCTACGACATCTGCGCCACCACCAGCTGCCAGATGTACCCCGGCGTGGCGGGCGAGCACGACCGCACCAACGCCGCCATTGACGCCACGCTGGGCAAGGTGCTCACCTACCAGGGCGAGCTGGCCGACACCTATTTCTCGGCCAATTCGGGCGGCTACACCGCCAGCGCCGCCGAAGTGTGGGGCAAGAACCTGCCTTACCTGATTGCCAAGCCCGACCCGCAGTCGCTCGCGGCCAGCGGCGACAAGGGCCGCTGGCAGCTCAGCGCTTCCCAAAGCCGGGTGCAGTCGGCCGTCAGCCCGTACCACCTGAACGTGGGCACGGTGCGCCGGGTGGCCTTTACCCGTGTCAGCGCGTCGGGGCGGGTGGAGGAAGTCACCATTACCGGCAGCGCCCGCACTGCGCGGCTGAGCGGCGCCAATGCCGGCGGGTTCGTGCGCGACCTGGGGGCCAGTTCCAGCCGCGCCCGCATTGAGGGAAACGGCACTGTGAGCGCCTCGCAGCCACTGCGCCTGAGCGGCCAGGGCTCGGGCCACGGCGTGGGCTTGTCGCAGTATGGGGCGCTGGGCTTTGCGCGTGAGGGCCGGGGCCACCGCGACGTGCTGGGCTTTTACTACCCGGGCACCGCCGTGCAGGCCCTGAGTTACGCCCCGCCGCCCGGACCGCTGGCCGCGCCGCTGGCCCACTTGCTGGCCCCTGACCTGTCCGCCCCCCACCTGCCGACTTTTGCTGCACACCACACCGCCGCCAGTGCAGGCGGGGTCAGCGAATGAACCCCCACGGCTTGAGGGCCCGCCTGCGTTCCTGGACGGCGGCCCTCAGCCTGGGACTGGCGGCCCTGACACTGGGCAGTGCCCAGGCCGCCACCGTCAAGATCGTGGACGCCGGCACGCTGGAACTGCGCCGCGTCGGTGAGCAGGAGGTGGTGGTGATCGGCGTGGATGAGGCCTCGCCGGGCGACCTGGTAGAAGTGCAGCTGGACGGCGAGGTGCTGCGCGCCCGCCGCATCGAATTCAACCGCACCGCCCGCACGCTGACCCTGGTGGGCGGCGCGCGCTACGCCACCAGCGAGGGCCAGACGCTCAGCGGCGAGGACCTTGTGATTGACCTGAGCACCAATTCGCTCAGTGGGGAAGACGTACTGGTCAGTCAGGGCCGGCTCACGATTCGCGGCGAGGAGCTGGAGCGGGTGCCGGGGCAGCTGCGGGCGATGGGCAGCTATTTCACCCCCTGCGGCGGCTGCGGGCAGACCCCCAACGACTACGCGTTTCAGGCCGAGCAGCTGCTGCTGTACCCCGGCGACCGGCTGGTGGCCTACCGGGTGCAGGTGCTGCTGGCCGACCACCCGGTGCTGTACCTGCCGGCGCTGGTGCTGCCGCTCAACGAACCCTCGCGCCAGCCCCGGCTGGAGCTGACCCAGGGCGAGCGCGACGGATTCACGGCGGCCGCCGACCTGCCCTTTGCCATCGGGGACCACACGCTGGGCACCACCCTGCTGCGCTTTTATCAGAACCGCCCCGCCCGTTTCGGGGCCGGCGTGGACCTGCGCTCGTACTCGCCGCTGCCCTACGTGGACCGCTCGGAGCTGTACCTGCTGGCCGACCCCAAGCCCTTCAATGGCACCACGCCGCAAGAAGGCCGCGACCTGGACCTGGATTTCAGTGTGCGGGGCCGCGTGCCGCTGCAAGAAGCCCTCAGTCCGCTGGATTACGATCTGCAACTGACCCGCCGTGACATCGGGCGCACCCCCGGCGACCCGCTGCGGGGCGTGACCAGCGTGAAGTTCGGGGCGCGGGTGGACTATCCGCTGTTTACCGGGCAGCTGAACCTGTACAACCTGCTCGGCTACGACCCTGCGCGCAGCCAGTACACGCCGCTCAAATGGCCCGAAGTCGTGA
>JAUNHF010000010.1:0-15247 GCA_030524065.1 Deinococcus sp. | reverse complement strand
ATTGACCCCAAGCCCTACCGCAGCGGCGGCCTGAGCGCCGACGTGCGGCTGACCGCCGGGCAGTACACCGCCGCTTCCAACCCCGACTCGCCCAGCGCGGTCCGCCAGGGGGCCAATATCACCACCAGCCGCTTAGAAGAGCAGCACGATCTCAGCTACGCCCGCCCGCTGTGGGACGGCGCCGAATTCAGCGTGCGAAACCGCTTTACTGGCCGCTATTACGGCACGGGTGCGCGCACGGTGGACCTGAGCGTAGAAGCCCGGCTGAACCAGCGCATTGGGCAAGAGGACCGCAACAGCCTCAGCCTGACTTCGGGTTACCTGCGCTACGAGGGAACCAGCCCCTTTGCCTTTGACCGGCTGTCGGGCCGGCGCCTGAGCGCCCCGCAGACCGCGGCCCTGACCCTGGTGCCCACGGACGGTGCCACCTTCAGCGTCTCGCACACCCATGACCTGCTGGCGGAGAGCGACCGGCAAGCCGCCACGACGTTTGGAGTGCGGGTCAACCGCT
This sequence comes from Deinococcus sp., assembly GCA_030524065.1. Classification (GTDB taxonomy): domain Bacteria; phylum Deinococcota; class Deinococci; order Deinococcales; family Deinococcaceae; genus Deinococcus. The sequence continues at coordinate 14,736 of JAUNHF010000010.1, read as the reverse complement.
ATCCCGTGCAGCTGAGCAGTGACCTGAATCACAACTTTTATACGGGCCGCCTGGAGCGCTGGACGCTGAATTCTACCCTGGGCGGCGGGTTTACGCCGGTCCGCACGCCCACGCCCGAGCGCCCGCTGACCCCCCAAGAGGCCGAGCAGCTGCGCAACCAGCGGGCCTACGCCTGGTTGGAACGGCTGGCCCTGAGTACCACCTGGGGCTACACCGACCGGGGCGGCTTTCAGCCGCTGACAGTGCGGGCCACAGTGACGGGCGACTACCGCACCGACAACATCAGCGTGTACGCCACCCACAACATCGTGACGCCGGAACTGCGCGAAATCGGAGTCAACGCCACCATGACCAAGGGATACGACGCGGTGCTGAACCCCGTCACCTTCAGCACGGCGCAGCGCCTGAACCTGATCACCGACCTGTGGACCGGCAATACGCGCGTCCTCTGGCGCGGGCAGTACGCGTTCGAGGCCAGCCACTCGCTGAACATGAACCCGCCGCAGAGCGCCAAGGACAGTGGCCGCGTGACCTTGAGCGTGGGCACCCAGGGCTCGGGCCGCGCCAACAACTGGGAAGTGGCTTACGGCGGTCCCTTTGACCTGCGCCGTGGCTTCTGGACCGAGCCGGCGCTGCGGGCCAGCTACACGTCCACCGAGCCGGGCGAGCGCCTGCGCGTTAGCGGCACCTACAACCTGCCGGGACTGGAGCAGCGCCGCAGCGAACTGGTCCAGCTGAGCCTGGGCGGGGGCTGGCAGGCCGGCGACCGGGTTTCGCTGGCGGGCGAGGTGGCTTATGCCCGCACCCGCAGCGGCCCCTACCCGGACGACATCGCCACCGACCGCCTCAGCTTTAGTCCGCTGGCGGTGGGGGTCAAATTTGAACCCAACCCCCAGACCGACCTGTACCTGACGGGCCGGCTCAATCAGGTGTTCACCTGGGTAGACGGCGAGTTGCAGGAGCCGGGCCTGCCGCTGCCGGTGGTGGCACTTACGCTGGACCGCTGCTGCTGGGGCGCGCAGGCCGAAGCCGACTTCTCGCAGGGGCGCTACCGCTTTAGCGTGGGGCTACCGGGCAGCGAATTCAACACCCTGCTGGAGCGGAACAAAAACGGCTGGGCCGTGCCGCTGCTCGGTCCCTAAGCCGGTTCAGTCCTGAGTGTCCCCCTTCGCTGTTGCCCAAAGTTCCCAGGAGGAACCCCCATGACCCACTTTCCCGCACGTCTGCACCGCGTTTCTCTCTTCGCCTTTCTCGGCCTGGGCCTGCTGACGGGCTGCACCGGCACGGTTGAGAGTGGCGCCGCTGTAAACCTGGCCCTGCTCACGAACGGGGGCGCGGCGCTGCAGCGCCTGGACATTCCGGCCTCGTCCGCCGGCACACCCCGGCCAGCAGCAGTCCTGGGCGACCCGGTCGCGGTGGAAGCTGGCGTGGACCTGCACCCGCAGCCGGGGGGCCGCAGCTTTGCGCTGACCCGCCGCCCGGCGACCGAGGCGCGCTCCGCCACGCTGAGTGTCCTGAACACCTTTGCAGCGCCGCCTTTTCCGGCGTGCTGGCAGGCGGCGGCGGTGTCGCCGGGGGCCGAGCGGTACTTTGCCCTGAGCCAGTGTGAAAGCGGCCCGCAGAACGTGGCGCTGTACGACAGCCGCGGCGAACTACAGTGGTGGGCCGCTCTGCCGCTGGCCGCGCCTCCGCTGAACACCACCGACGCGCCCCCGCTGCGGGTGGCGGTCAGCGGCGAGGTGGGCGTGGTGGCCCGGCCCCGGCTGGGTGGCGGCAGCGAGATGATGCGCGTGGGGGCCCGTACCCCCGGCGACAAGCAGGCCGAAACCAGCAGCCCGGTGCCCACCGCGGCGGTGCGCGATCTGGCGACCCTCAGTGTGGCGGGGCGGGCCACCGTCTACGCCGCCACCGACGCCGGCGTCTTTCCGCTGACCACCGCTGCCGTGCCCGACGCCAACCCGCTCCCCGCATTCGGGCCGGAGCGCTACGACCGGCTGTGGGCCAGCGAGGAAACGGTGGGCGCGTCCCCCATCCTGGCCGCCTGGCGGGGCGAAAGTGCCCAGACTGGCCGCCAGCCGCTGCGGGTCTGGGACGGTGTGACCACGGCCGCCGACTCGGCCCAGACCACCGACCTGTTCGTGGACCTGCGCGACGCAGCGCTGGCCGACGGCTACCTGTACCTGCTGACCCGCGATTCGCTTTACCGCTACGACGCCGTGCTGGGCGTCAAGCAGGGCAACTGGCGGCTGGAAAACCTGGGCGTGCGCCTCAGCGACGCCCGCGCCCTGGTCCGCACTTTCGTGGCCCAGTAGCCCCCAGTACAACCAGCGCACCCAGGAAAAGCGGTCAAGGCGAGCAGGAGGGGTCAGGGATGGGCAGCAAGCCTTCTTGCACTTGTCCATCCATCATCACTCCTGCCACCATCACTCCTGCGCCGCCCGCGTCTGAAACACCATCACCTCGCTGGCTTCGGTATAGGGCCCTCCCTGAAAGCTGCCGCTGACCCGGGGCGCCTCAAACCCCGCGCAGCGCAGCAGCCATTCCACCTCGTAGCGCCAGTAGTAGCGCTGCGTGAGGGTAAAGTGCCGGCGTTTCAGGTGGCCCTCTGCGCCCACGGTGTCTACAAAATACTCGGTGGTCACCTGCTGGCGCGCCGCATCTATCCGCTGAAGCAAAAACACGTCGGTGCGCTCCCCGCCCCGGTACATTGTCTCGCCCTCGTGGCGCAGTACGCCCTGAGCGCCGTAGTTGGGCACATACAGGTCAAAGGCAAAGCGGCCGCCGGGGGCAAGGTGCCGGCGCAGGTTTTCCAGGCTTGCCAGCTGCTCGGCGGGCGTGTACAGGTGCATCAGGGCGTTGAAGGGTGCGATGATCAGCTCGAAGCGCTGCTCGCTGCGGAAATCCGCCGCATTTCCCTGAATCCAGGTCACGTCTACCCGGCTCTCCTCGGCCCGCGCCCGCGCCCTGGCGAGCATCCCCGCGCTGGGTTCCAGGCCAGTCACGTCGGCGCCGCGCCGCGACAAAAAGCAGCTGACCCGCCCGGTGCCGGCCCCGACTTCCAGCACCCGGCCTGCGCCCTCCGCCAGCCCCGCATAAAAGTGCAGGTCGTCGCGGTACAGGTCGTACTGCTGGTCGTACAGCTCGGACAGGTCGTCGTAGTTCACCCGCTGATGATAGTCGCTGACAGTGGGCCGCAGCGGGGCCCGCGCTTGACAGGCTGCCCGCTGCACGGTAACCTTCTTTCCGCTGGTCCGGTAGTGTAGCGGTTAGCATATCTGCCTGTCACGCAGAAGGTCGCGGGTTCAAATCCCGTCCGGACCGCCAGCCAAGAAGAAAAGAAGGACAAGGAGCCACCCCGCCCGGGGTGGTTTTTTTGCAGTGATCTGCATGTGGGCGCCTTGTATGTTGGGAGCTAGGACACCAACCATTCGCCGGGCCACTGCCGCCGATGCGCCTACGCTCGCGCAGCTGCGGGGCGTGATGCAGCTGAAGAGCGGCCGCACGTCCGCGCAGGTGGCTGCCGACCTGCCGGTCCGGGAAGCTTTTTACCGCCAGGCGGTCCCCACCGGCACCTACCTGGGCTGGCTGGCCGAGGACGCGCAGCTGCCGGCAGGGGATCAGGTGCTGGGCGGCGCGGGCGTCATGTTTTATCCGGCCCACCCCAGCCAGGACAGCGCCCTGACCGAGCATCCCCACATCCTGAACGTGGCGGTGCGGCCGCAGTTTCGCCGCCGGGGGGTGGCCCGTGCGCTGATGCAGGCCGTGCTGGCCTGGGCGCGTGAAGCCGGGTATCCCACCGTGACGCTGAACGCCGCCCCGATGGGTCAGGCGCTGTGCCGGGAGCTGGGGTTTGCCGAGCGGAGCAATCCGGGCATGACGCTGGAGCTGAGGCGGGCCGCTCAGGGAAGGCCAGAGCAGGATGAACCGACTTGTTGATTTGCTGACTTGCACCCGGCCAGGCAGCGGGTATCATGCGGAGCGGTTTCGCACGGCGTCCGGGGGCGATCAGCGTCAAGCTTATTGGCCTATCACTCAGGACCCCGCGCACGGCGAGCCTCAAGCCCCCCAAGGAGGAACGCCCATGACCCAGAATGCCGTCCAACCCACCACTTCCTACAAGTCTGCCGATTTCCGGCCCAGCGACGCCAGCGAGCTGTATCAGGTTGACCGCTGGAGCAGCGGCTGGTTCCGCGTGTCGGGCGGCGGCCAGATGGAAGTGACCCCCGGCCCCGGCCTCAGCGCTCCGCTGCGCGACATCGTAGATGAACTGGTCGAGGAGCGCGGTGAAAGCCTGCCGCTGATCCTGCGCTTTCCGCAGGTGCTGGCCGGGCGCGTGGCCCATCTGAACGAGGCTTTCCGTTCCGCCATCAAGGAGTACGACTACGCGGGCGGCTATCAGGGCGTGTTCCCGATCAAGGTAAACCAGCGCCGCGCCGTGGTGGAAGAGGTGGCCCAGGCCGGCTACCAGTATGCCCACGGCCTGGAAGCCGGCTCCAAGGCCGAGCTGGCGCTGTGTCTGGCGCAGAAAATGCACCCTGAAGCGCTGCTCAGCTGCAACGGCTTTAAGGACGACGGCTTTATCAAGTTGGCGCTGTGGGGCCGCACCCTGGGCAAGAACGTGGTGATCACCATCGAGAAGTTCTCCGAACTGGACCGCACCCTCAAGCAGGCCAAAGCGCTGGGCGTGCGGCCCGCGTTTGGCGTGCGCTTCAAGCTGCATGCACGCGGTTCCGGGCAGTGGGAAGAGTCGGGCGGTGACCAGGCCAAGTTCGGCCTGAACGCCTATGAGCTGCTGCGGGTGGTGGAGCGCCTCAAGGAAGAGGACATGCTGGACACGCTGGTGATGCTGCACACCCACATTGGCTCGCAGATCACCGACATTCGCCGGGTGAAAGTGGCCGTGCGTGAAGCCACCCAGACCTACGCCGGCCTCGTCGCTGCCGGCGCCCAGCTGAAGTACCTCAACCTGGGCGGCGGTCTGGCCGTGGACTACGACGGCTCCAAGACCACCTTCTACGCCTCCATGAATTACACCCTGGCCGAGTACGCTGCCGACGTGGTGTATACCGCCCAGGAAGTGTGTAAGGCCCGGGGCGTCCCCGAACCCACCATCGTGACCGAGTCGGGCCGCGCCCTGACCGCCCACCACGCCGTGCTGGTGATTCCGGTGGTGGACGTGACCGGGCCTACCCGCGACCGCGAGCAGGCCCCCGAGCCCGCCGAAGACTCGCACCAGGTGGTGCGTGACCTCAAAGAGTTTCTGGACAGCCTGACACTGCGCAACTACCGCGAAAGCTACAACGACGCGGTAGACGCCAAACAGACCCTGCATAACCTCTTTGACCTGGGCTACGTGTCGCTGGAAGACCGGGCGCGCGGCGAGGCGCTGTTTCACGCCATCTTGAAAAAGGTCGCCAAGCTGGTTCGCAACGAAAAATATGTGCCCGACGAGTTCGAGGACCTGCAAAGCATCCTGGCCGACCAGTACATCTGCAACTTCAGCCTGTTTCAGAGCTTGCCGGACAACTGGGCCATTGACGCCCTGTTTCCCATCGTGCCGCTGGACCGGCTGGACCAGAAACCTACGCGCCAGGCGACCCTGGTGGACATCACCTGCGACTCTGACGGCAAAATCGAGAAGTTCATTGACCTGCGCGACGTGAAAACCACCCTGCCGGTCCACGAGCCGGGCGACCAGCCGTATTACCTGGGTGTGTTCCTGGCCGGCGCCTATCAGGACGTGCTGGGCAACGCCCACAACCTGTTCGGCAAGGTGAGCGAGGCCCACGTGACCATAACCGGCGAGGGTGAATACGACATTGACCTGTTTGTGCGTGGGCAAAAAGCGCGGCGCATGATCGAGTCCATGGGCTACGAGGAAGTGATGCTGCGCGACTCCATCGAGGATCAGGTAGACGAAGCCCTGAGGGCCGGGCACCTGACCCCCGTGCAGGAATTCGAGCTGCTGGAAGACTACGGCGAAGAACTGCTGGGCTACACCTACCTTGAATATGAGGACGGCGCCGACGTGATTGAAGGTGCCGAGGAGCTGCTGCGTGGGGGCGCCACCAAGAAGGTGGCCGAGGATATTGAACCTGCCCCGGATGACCTAGGGGTTGAGGCCGGCACCACCGCCGCCGACAAGGCGCCCCAGGCCGGCGAGAAGAATTACTTGGAGCGCTGAAACACCACTGACAGAGGGCCAGCCGCCCTTGGTTTCAGAGGAGGGAAGCCAGCTTATGCCCAGCCGGTTTCCCTCTTCTGTTTGGGCCTAGACTGATGGGCATGAAGTTGCAATTGCTGGACCACATTGCCATTGCGGCCCGCACGCTGGACGAGGGCAGTGTTCCCTACCTGGTGCTGGGCCTGACGCCTGAAGGCGCCGACGAGCACATGGCCGCGCAGGGCGCCTGGATTCGCGCTTTTCGGATTGGCGATACCCTGATTGAACTGCTGGCCCCCGACAGCGAAGGCAGCACCATCGCCAAGTTTCTGGAAAAAAAGGGGCCGGGCCTGCACCACACCGCCTACCGCGTTCAGGACATTGAAGCGGCCATGCAGGAGATGCGGGAAGCCGGTGCACCGCTACTCAGCGACGTTCCCCAGGCGGGCCGGGCCGGCAGCCGGGTGGCTTTTTTGCACCCCAAATGGGGCCAGGGCACCCTGATTGAGCTGGTGGAGCACGGGCATTCCATGCCTGAGCCTCAGCCGGAGCCGGACCTGCGGGCTGGGAGCATCCACTGACCGGCCCAGCCCGCGCCTACTGGAGCCTGCTGGCCGCCGCCCTGAGTGCAGCGCTGCTGGCGCTGGGCTTTATGGGGCCGGCGCTGCTGCCCCCGGCCTGGAGTGGCATGTTCTCGCTGGCGCTGGCCGGGGGCCTGTCGCTGGTGCTGGGGGGGCTGATCCGCCGCGCCGCCGTTCCGTGGGGCAGCCTGCTGCTGTGGCTGGGCTGGGTGCTGGCGGCCGTGCAGTGGGGCTGGGCCTGGGGCTCGCAGCCTTCGGGCTTGCCGTACTGGCTGGGTGGGATGGTGCTGGGTGTGCTGGGCGCAGTTCTGGTCCGCCCGGATTCCCCGCCGCATCCTGACGCGGTGTCCGCAGTTCGGGCCACCGAACCGGTGCCGGCCGGCGCAGTGCAGGCCGGTCCGGGGTTGGATGAAGCACCGGAGGCGGACGCCACGGCCGCAGCCTGGACGGCCCCGCTGGCCCCGCCCCCTTCCGCGCCGGTAGATGAGAGTTGGACAGCGCCGACCACTACGCCGACCACCGCGCCGGCCCAGCGGTCCGGTCGCCCGGTCTGGGCCGAAGAACCGGCTGCTCAGGTCCCTCAGCCGGCCGACGTGGGCTGGACAGTGCCGCTGGCGGGCGCTGCCCAGTCGCCTGCCCGCCCGCAGAAGGCAGCCGCGCCGCCGCACTGGCAAAACCAGACCTGGTGGGCGCCAGATGACGAGCTGGCCGATGGGCCTGACAGGCCGCTGGACATCCCTGACCCCTTTCACGGCGACTGGGCCGAGGCCGAAGCCCTGCTGGAACGGGAGAGCGGCCAGTCACGGCGCACTTTCTCTGACCCGCCAGGGCGCCGTAAGCCCGCTTATGAAACAACAGAGATCAGAAGAAGCCGGGAACTTGGGAAAGCCCCGGAACTTAAGGAAGACATAGAAGACCGCGAATAGGGCTACCCCCGCCCAGCAGGTAAACTGACGCATGACCAACGACAATGAAAAGACCGTGGTGTACTCGGTGCAGGGTGGCGACGTGACCCAGGAGCGGGAGACTCGCGCGCAGATGGATTCGGAGCAGGCCGAGTACCAGCCGGTGGCCTACGCCGACCCCGGTGAAGTGACCGAGCAGTTCGACCATCTGGCGACCCGTAACGCCGAACAGATGCAGACCGAGATGGGCAGCGGCGACCACGCGGCGCAGGGCACTGGCGGGGCCGGCGCCGGAACTTTCAGCCCGGAGGCGGCTGCGCTGGCCGGCGGCAACGAGACGACCTATCACAACGTTGGGGGCGCCGTGTCGCGCGTAGAGGGTGGCGAGTACGATCTGGCCGACCCTGACGCCCGGGAGCGTTAAGCCACCTTTATTCCAAAGTCAGCATTTTGTCACCCCGGCAGAAACAGTCCCCTGTTTGCCGGGGTGATCTGTCTGGTGCCGGGCCGATAGGCTGGGATATGCTGTGGCCGACCCCTGGTCCCTATGTGGGCCGGATACGGTGCCGCTCTGCTCCGGTGCCCGGTGACTGATGCCCGGCATTCGGTGCCCGGTGTTGCCTGCCGGCAAAAGAGCCCCGCGTTGGGCCAGTCTGCTCCCCCCATATCCTTCCGGCGATTTTCCCGCGCCCTTTTCCTTTTGAGTGCAGTTTTTGGAGGTTTCCTGTGAGTGAACGTGCCCAACTTTCCCCCGACCTGGCCCCAGCCAGCGTGCCTGACCTGCCGGGTGAGTCCAATCTGACCAGCCGCCGCTCTCCGCTGCTGGTCTTTTCCGGCCAGAGCAATAGGCCCCTGGCCGAAGCCATCTGCCAGAACCTGGGGATTCCGCTGGGCCTGAGCCACACCGAGAAATTCACCAACGACAACCTGATCGTGCGCTACGAAGAGTCACTGCGCGAAGGGGACGTGTTCATCGTCCAGACCTTCTCTACGCCGGTCAGCGACTCGATCATGGAACTGCTGATGATGATTGACGCCGCCAAGAGCGCCAGCGCCGGGCGCGTCACGGCCGTGATTCCGTACTACTCGTACGCCCGCAGCGACAAAAAGGACAGCCCCCGCATTTCCATCTCGGGCCGGCTGGTGGCCGACCTGTTGCAGGAAGCCGGCGCCGACCGCGTGCTGACCATGACCCTGCACGCCCCCCAGGTCCACGGCTTTTTCAAGGTGCCGGTAGACCACCTCTCGGCCGATTCCGTGCTCAGCCAGCACTTCCGCTCCTGCGTGGACAACGTGCATGAAGCCGTGGTCCTGGCCCCGGACGCGGGCAGCATCAAGCGCGCCGCCGGCATCGCCCACCGCCTGGACGCCGGGCTGGCGATGGTGGACAAGCAGCGCATCAGCGACACCGAGGTCAGCCCCCGTGCGCTGATCGGTGACGTAGAAGGCCGCACCGTGTTTATCGTGGACGACGAAATCAGCACCGCCGGCAGCCTGATTGAGACGGTGGGCATTGCCCGCAGCATGGGCGCCAAAGACGTGTATGTGGGTGTTACCCACGGCGTCTACACCGGCCCTGCTATTGAGCGCATTGCCCAGCTGGACGTGACCCAGGTGGCAAGCACCAACACCGTGCTGGTCTCCGAGGAAAAGGTCAAGGCGGCGGGCGGCAAGCTGGCTGTGCTGGACGTGGCACCTCACTTTGCCAACGCCATCCGCAACATCCATACCGGCGAGAGTGTCTCGACCCTGTTCCGCTGACCGCTGAACTCCCCGGCTGAAAGCCGGAGCCAGAGCATTCAGCCGGACAAAGGCCCGCCCCGACAGTGGGGGCGGGCCCTGTTTTATGACGGCATCGCTCCGGCGCCCAGCCTCACTTGCCCAGCAGTGTCGCCAGCTGCTCACGGTAAGGCGCAAGCCGGTAGGGATTGCCCTGCGGTTGTTCCTCCAGCCAGCGCACCAGCCCGGCGCCGCGCCGGATGGCAAAGGCGTAGCGCCACTGCGCTTGGCTGGTGCCGGGGCCGTCCAGCAGGGCCAGGCGGCTGGTGCTCAGCAGGCGCTCGGCGCGGGCGTCTGCCGCAGCGCGGGCGCGCTCCAGCTGGCGGCGTTGATCTGGGCTGAGCAGGGCCGCCCAGCCTTCGCCAAGAGTGCTCCAGGCACTGCGGCTTACCTCACGCTGCTCCAGCGGCCGCAGCAGCGAGCGGAGTTGCGCTCGCTGCTCTGCGGTCCAGTGCAACTCTCCGCTGGCGGTCAGCTCGGCCAGCAGCTGAATGGTCAGGACCGCTTCCAGCTGGGGCCGCAGTGCGAAGGAAGGGCCGCGTGTGGGGGGGGTGCCAGGCGTAATGCCGTTTGCCGCCGGGTAAATATGGGGGCCGGGCGGCACGGCACTGGGCGCGGCAACGACCGGCAGTCGCCCGCCGGAAGCCAGGGCCATTGCCGGGACCGTGAGCCCTAGCAGCGACACAAAAAGCAGAAGTGGGTGCATGGGTCATTGTAAAGAAACTGGCCTGAAGTGGGGCTGACGGCAGAGTGGGCCAAACGAAAGCCCCCTACCGGGGCAGGGGGGCTTTTGAAGGTCACTGGCTGAGGCGCAGTGCCCGCTGGTAGGGAGTCTCTTCGGGGAAGATGACGGCGCCCTTCTGCGGCAGGTGATTTTTCGCCACGCGGGGCTGGGCGCCCTGCTGCGACAGGCCCGAGAGGTTCTGATACCACTTGTAGCCCTCGACCTGCACGCCGTTTTGCTGGGCGGCGTCCAGCACCGAGCGGTAGGCCTCGTGGCCCAGCTCGGCGGCGCGGTAGTAGTTCATGGCCCCATACTCGGCCTTGGCCTGGGCGAACAGGTTATCGGCGTTCACGGCGGTGGGGGCCAGCTGGGCCGCCTTACCGCCCTGGCGGGCGATTTCCAGAATGGCGCCCGCGTTGTTCAGATAGGCGGCGGTCAGATAACGGTACTGGCTGTCCAGATTGAACTGCCCGAAGGAAAAGGTCAGGTCAATGTAGGACATGACGCTGGCGCTCTGGTCACCGCTGTTCACGAACAGGAAGGGGCCCGAAGCACCGTAGGACAGATCCTGCTCGCTGTCGTAGCCGTCGTGGGGGTGCGACAGGCTGAAGTGGTGCCCGATCTCGTGCACGGTGGTGTCGGTCAGGCCGTAGAGGCCGGCCAGCTGCGGCGAGGTAAAGGAGTACACGAAGCTCTGTGTGCCGGTTTCGCCGTCGTCGTAAGCGATACCCAGCAGGCCGGTGGCCGGGTCCACGTCGTCGTTGAACAAGTAGGTGGGCACGATGTACTTGCTACTGCCCGCCGGCAGACCAGCGTAGTCGCTGCGCAGGTCCTGCACGTTGTAGCGGAACAGGGGTTCCCCAAACAGGTCGGCGTATTCGGGCGAGCAGATGTCCTCGGCCTCGATCACAAAAAAGCAGTTGTACGCGTCGCGCAGTTCGCCGGCCAGCGGCGCGCGGTCCACCACCGTGTTGAACTTGGCAAAGGGGTGCAGCACCTTGACGCGTTCCTCAATCAGCTTGGGCTTGAGCACGCTCTCCACGGCGGCGGCTTCCGGGCCCTGGTCCACATTCAGGCGCAGCTCGATCTCGTCGGGCAGCTCGGGCGGGGTCAGCTCGGCGCGGTAGATCGGACTGGGAGTAAACAGCAGGTTGAGCGCGGTGTAGCGCACCGTCTTGGCCAGGTCGCTGCTGACCTGCCGGGCATTGCCCAGGTTGCTTTTCCGGGTGCCATATTCCCACACCGGCGGCATCCGTACGTCGGTCCGGCCGTCGCCGTCCACATCGGGGTTCACCACGTCGTACGCGCTGGTCCAGGGGTCCGGGTTGGCCGACAGATCATAGAACCACACGCGCTGCGGCCCCTTGTTCTGCTGGGTGCCGCCGCCCCAGGCGATCAGGCGCCGGCTGGCGCGGTCTCCAAACTTAAAGCCGGTGTCGGTCTCTGCCTCGCCCACCTTGGTATAAGAGTGGAACTTGAAGTCGGGGCGGTCATACCAGTTCACCAAGAAGATGGTGTACTCGTCTTTTTTGATGCCCAGTTCGGAGGCGTGGTCGGCCAACCAGTTCTCAGTGGAGGGCGCGTCAATTTCCAGGTTGCCGGTAATGGGCCGGGTGATCAGGTTAGAAGGCGTCTCGCAGTCAGTGACGTAATCGCCGTCCTCATCGGTGGCCTGGCAGTTGTAGGCCTTTTGAAGCGAGGTAAGCGGCTTTTCCTGCCCGTTCGCGGCGAGGTGCCCAAAGAACTTGTCCTCGAAAGCCTGATCCGCAAACACATAATTATAGTTGTAGTTGAATTTATTCCCGGTATATTCGGTGCGGCCGTAGGAACTGGGAATCCGCGCAATGGTGTCATAGCTGCCCGGCAAGGTGTTCTTGAAATCTTGCAGGTCTATCTGGCGGGCGGTGGTGACCTGCCCAGGGGCAGACTGCCGGTAGCCCACAAACACCACATTGATCTTCAGGTCAGTCTCGATTTTGGTGTCCTGACCAGGCTTAATATGCTTGAGCGAGCTGTAATCGCTCGGCACCGGTGCAGGTGCTGGGGAACCGCCACCGCCACAGGCGGACAACAACGACAGACTCAGGGTGGTCAACAGCAATGCGCGGTGCTTCATATCTCCTCCAGGGGTGCCATGAATATTTATTTGGTGGCTGGCTTCTGGATGATACTCCCATGACTTCCAAATGGCAAAGATGAAGATTCATGGTTTGGAAAGTCTGGCAAGCCTGCTGGACGCCTTGCCGCAATTGTTCTGCTCTAGAATGCCCGCCATGAGCCGAGTCAGTGCCGGACGCGCCGAAGAGTGGAACGACAGCGAGCAGCGAGAGATAGAGGTGGACGGCCAGAGCGTGGTGGTGGTGCGCTACGAGGGCGAGTTCTACGCTCTACGCAACCAGTGCACACACAAGGACGTGCCGCTGCTGGGCGGCGAGGTCGCTGACGGCAAGATCAGCTGCACTAAGCATGGCGGCCGCTTTGAGCTGGCGACCGGCCGGGCCAGAGCGCTCCCCGCCGTCAAGCCGGTGGCGATCTTTAGAACCGCCGTGGAAGAGGGTGAGGTCTTCGTCGAGAGCGTGTGAGCGGGGGCGTGCCCCGAGTCAGGCACTCTCACGTGTAGGGCGTGGCGGGAGGAGTTCCCGGCCGCGCCCTTTGTGCTGGGTGCAAGCGATGGGGGTTTATGCGCTGTGGCGTCTATTGGCGCTGGGCAGCCGCGCCCGGCACGGCAGCGTTCAGGCCGGCAGCATCGGATGACCGGGCGGGGGTCAGCAGCCGCGTGCTTAGGTCCCAAAGCGCAGCGGGCAGGCCCTGGGTGGCGTAGGGGAGATGCACGCGCTCCAGCCACTGGTGGTAGTCGCGGCCCCACGGACCCAGGTTGACAGTAGGGAACTTCAGCTGGGTGGCCTGTGGGTCGTCGCAGAAGTTGGGGGTGGGCGCGGCCTGCTGCCGGCGCAGCTCGGCCAGGGTCTGGGGGTCCAGCGGGGTGCCGATAAAGCTCATGTCGGAGATGCCAGCGAAGTAGTGCCGCACCTGGAGGCCATGCTGCGCGGCCACCGCCTGGGCCGCAGCCAGCAGGCGCTCGCCCGCCACGCCGTGGCGGCTGAGGTGGGTGTGCGGGTAGTGCAGGCTTCCAAAACCCACCACCGCAAGCGGGCCGCGCCGCTCACTGCGGTCCAGCAGCCAGTGCATCACCCGCTGGCTGGCCTGCAGCGGGTTGGTTTCGGCCACCAGTTCGCTCAGCAGCGCGGCGTACTCGCGCCCGTAGTGTGGCTGCGACGCCAGGACCTCTTCACGCAGTTCGCCCAGCGTCATCACCTGCGGCTGCGCGCCGGCAAAGGCTTGCCCGGCCTGCGCGGCAAAAGTGCGGTGCCGCTCCAGCACGGCCTGCATGGCGGCCTGGGCTTCGCGCAGCATCAGGTCCAGCACCTCCTGCGGCGTGCGGGCGTGGCTCAGTACGTTGTAGGCGCTCCACACCCGCTGCGGCGTGGTCACGTCGTATCCGGCGCGGAAGTCGCGGGCTTCCAGGCAAATGGGCGGCGGCGCGGCTTCTCCGTGCGCTGCGTCGGCGTGCTGGGGGTTCAGCTCCAGCCGCGTCAGCAACTCGGCGTTCATGGAATGGGCGCTGACACCTTCAAATGGGAAGCCCGCGTGGGTATCGCGGCCCACAAAGCACACCACCGGCAGCAGCTTGCCCACGGTGCCCAGGTAGATGGCGCGCCCCGCTGATCCGTCGCCCTGATCGCTGGTGGCGTCCAGATTGATGCCAGCGGCGATGTTGAGGCTCCAGTGCCCGGCGGCCCGCACCAGTTCGCTGCGGGCGGCGCGCGCGCCCCGCGAGCTGTCTTCCTCATCGGGGGAGAACATCAGCAGCAAGTTGCCCTGGCGCTCTTCTTCCGGCTGCGCCAGCCAGACTTCCAGCACCGCCAGCCCAGCGGCCAGGCCCGCTTTCATGTCCAGAGCGCCGCGCCCAGGGAGGAAGTCGCCGCCTTCCAGGTCGCGGAGTGCCCGCTCCACGCTGGGACCAGTCGCCGGGGCGCTTTGTAGCGAGCGCACCAGGGCTGCGCGCAGTTCCTCGGGACGGTTCGCCAGTGGGGCCAGCGGCCCGTAGTTGCGGCTGGTCACAGTATCAAAATGCCCGCTGAGCACCACCGTTTCCGGGCCCTGTCCACGCGCCAGGGCAAACAGGTTCTCCGGGCCACCGGGCCAGGCCGGCTGCCGCCACAGCTGCTGCGGGTGCGCCGCAAAGTAAGGCAGCTGCGCCAGCTCGGCGGCCAGCTTCTGCGCCAGCGTCTGCTCACCGGCCGTGCCTCCTTCCGAGGGCCATTCCAGCAGGCGGTCCAGCCAGAAACGGGCACGCGGGGCCCAGGCATGGGAGCCGCCAGCCGGGGCAGCATTTGTCACGGAGTCATCCGAAAGAGCGGTGGTCACCCGAGCATTGTGTCATTTTTGGGCCGGGCCTTGCATAGTGTGGCCGTCAGGATGAATAGCCCGGGCCGCCCGCGAGTTTTATGCAGCCGGGTGGGGCCGAAGTTCCGGCCCCGGCTGTTCCCGCTGCTCAGCTCCCGGCGCGGAGCAAAAAGCGCT
>JAUNHF010000316.1 GCA_030524065.1 Deinococcus sp. | reverse complement strand
CAAAGCGAACCGCCGCCTGCTGAAGAGCGCGGGCGGCGGTGGTGGCCTGATTGGGAGTGAGATTCGGGTTCAGTTGCCGCAGCAGGTCAGGGGTGATCGTGATCATGGGTGTGCTCCTTGCTCGGTGTGATGCCGTGGGTACGCAGTTGGCCTTCCAGCTGCCCGATGCGCCGTTGTTGCTCGGCGATGATGTCGGTCTCGTTCGGTCGGACAATTACCCGGATAGCAGTCAGGCTGAAGGCAAGCACCGCCGCCGTGAAGGCTAGGGTTAGGGGTTCGCCCGTCATGCGCACTTCGCCCAGACGGAAGCCCACCGAGATCAGCCCCAGCCAGAGCACCAGCGCCGTCAGCGGATGCATGGACCGCGCCACGAACAGGGCCACGACGATCAGGAACAGCGCAGTCAGCCTGGCGTAGATGGCCGCCAGGGAGTCTCCGAGCGGCAGACGGCCCACGTCAGCCAGCAGACCGGGTGCGTATAGCAGGGCCACGCCCAGCACCAGGGCGATTAGCAGGCCGGCCAGATGCCAGCGGCTGAAAGGCGGGTCATTGGGCTGATAGGCGCGTACCCAGCGGCTCAGTCGCCTACTGCGCGGCAGGCGGGAATCCACTGCTGTCTTCGGGTTGGATTGGGTCTTCATCATAATCACCTACCTCCATAGAACTGGGGGACGTGGAAGATGGGGGCGCTGAGGCTTCCGCCTTGGCCTGCGCGGCTTCCGCCAGACTGGCGAGCGGTCCGGCCAGGGTGCTGCCGAGATAGCCCAGCAGCAGGCCGACGCCATCCTTGCTGAGCAAGTCCCAGAGCTTGGGGCCGAGGACACCGCCTGCACCGGCCAGAAAGCCGATGCCGCTGACGGTGTTCAGCCAGGGCACATGAGGCGGCACGCCCAGCGCCAGCAGGGTGCCGGTCAGGGCGCCGATGCCCACATCGGGAATCAGGGTGCGCCAGGGGGTCAGGGGCAGGCCACGGGCCGCCTGCGCATTGCGGGCGCGGGCCGTCATCAGCACGCTGATTAGGGCGGACATGAACGCCGCATAGGCCACGACGCGCAGGTCCACCGCAGCGAACGGAGAGGCCGGGGATGTATCGGGGTACTGCATGGAGACTCCTGTTCATTGGGGGGGCCTCATTCCGGGAATGGTGAGCGGATAGACCTGGCCGCTGGCACTGCGCCAGCCGACGCGCCACCACCACGGAATGCCGGTGCGGATGAGCGGAGCAGTCCTGGTGATGCGTTGGAAGCCCTGGCGTGGGTAGGTGCCCCCGATGTGGCTTTCGAGGCGCACGTCGGCCACAGCTCCAGCGGGGCACTCTGGGCGCAGCCGAACGGTCACGGCGTAGAAGCCGGGGAGGATGGTGGGCTGCGATGTGGCAACGACACGGCACAGCACGGGCGCTGCCCTGGCCCGCGCCAGCTCTGGCGGCAGCGCAGGCACGGTGGACAGGGCAGCGGCCCCGCTCGCAGTGAGCAGGGCCGCCAAGGTGAGTAGGGTGCGCATGGACACCTCCTATGGAGTGGGAGCCGGGCCGGTCTGAAGGCCCAAGACCCGGTTGGCCTGCAGGTCCAGCTGCACGCGGGTGCCGCCGGGCCACTCGGCCGTGAGGATGTGGCCGTCCAGGGTGCAGTGGGTGGGCCGGCCACTTGTGCCCGCGCGGATCTCGGCCGTCACGTCACGCACGGCGCTGGTCAGCTCGGTGGGCGCCCACATAGGGCCGCTCGGGTCGTTGTCCAGCAGGGCGTACCAGAGGATGCCGTCCACTCCCGCTGCCATTGCGGCCCAGGCCAGCGCCCGCACCTGCTCCGGCGTGGGGTGCCGCTGAGAGTAGTTCCTGTGAATCTGGAGGTTAGCAATCAGCCGCTGCCCGTGCAGATCGGCAGTGGCGCGGGCCGCAGTCAGGATGGGCCAGTAGTGGATGATGCTCTCAGCCGGCTGGGCTGCCGGGTCGCTGCACGCGAACTGGAATGGGTACACCTGAACACCGATCAGCTCCGAGAGTCCGTAGCAGCGCGCATTGGGCTGCTGCGGCGTGGCTCCAATGCTGATGTATCGCCGGGCACCAGGCGCCTGCGTGGGATGGCACAGGGCGCGCAACTTGTCGGGGTCCTTGGTGTTCGCGTCATCGGCCAGGCCGAACGCCAGGAGGGCTGGATGGGCAGCCAGCCGGTGGCGCACTTCAGGCGGCGTGTCTTCGAGGACGAGTTTCACACCACGGCGCTGCGCTTCGTTCAGGACATGCAGCGTCCAGTCGAGATCATCCAGTGCCGGACGCTGCCCACGCTCTGCAGGCGGGAGCCACAGATAGGCGGTATAGAGC
>JAUNHF010000315.1 GCA_030524065.1 Deinococcus sp. | reverse complement strand
GCCCTGGCCCATTTCCAGCAAGCAGCGGCGCTGGCCCGGACTTCGGCAAGCGAGGACAGCCAGCTGTATGTACTGCGGGCCCTGGCGTCCGAGCAGGGCCGCGCGCAGGACTACGCCGGCCTGCGTCAGACGCTCAGCGACATGCTGACACTGGCCCCCGATGACGCCGAGCTGAAACTGCGGCTGGCTCAGGTTCAGACGCTGACCGGCGAAGGGGTGGCAGCCCTGCCCGGCACCTACGACGCCCTGGGCAGCACCCGCACCCAGGCGGACGCCGCGCTGCTGCTGTCAGACATCTACGGAGCGCAGGGGTTGCCCGAACGCGGCTTGAGCGAGCTGGACAGCGCCCTTCAGAGCGTGACGGCGCAGGGTGAACGTGCCCGCTTGCAACTGCGCCGCGCCCACCTGCTGAATGTTCTGGGTCAGAGCAGCGCCGCCACCGAAGCGGCCGAAGACAGCGTGCGGCTGGCCCCCAGCGACGCGGCAGCTTTCGCCCTGCTGGGCGACCTGCGGCGTCAGACAGGCAATACCGCAGGCGCCCTTGCGGCGTACCGTGAAGCGGCGCTACTGAAGCCCGAAAATGCCGACTACCGCACCGAACTGGCCGTGCTGCGCCTGGGCCTGGGCCGCTACGCCGACGCCCGCCGCGACGCTGGCATGGCCCTGAAAATGGACGCTTCACCCGTGGCGCAGGCCCGCGCCGAGCTGGTGCTGGGGCTGCTGGATTACCGCAGTGGCCGTTACGCTTCTGCCAGCACAGCGCTACGTTCCAGTGCAGCCAAGCTGCCAAGCGCCGACACTTACCTGTGGCTGGGCCTGAGCGAATACAAGCAAAAAGACTACGCTGCCGCCGCCGAAGCCCTGAGCGAAAGCGTGCGCCTGGACCCCAACCCGCTGGCCCGGCGTAACCTTGGCTCTGCCCTGCTGGCCAGCGGCCGCACCGCCGAGGCCGAAACTCTGCTGCTGGGCCTGGTCAGCGAAGCGCCGAGTGACGCTGAAGCCTGGTACCTGCTGGGCCTGGCCCGCCGCGCCGCTGGCAAGGCCACCGAGGCCCGCGCCGCGTTCAGTTCGGCCGCTGCCCTGGGCAGCACTGCCGCGAGGGGAGCCCTGAAATGAGCCGCCTAGAAGGCCGCAACCGACTGCCCGACATTCTGATTGGTCTGGTGGTGCTGGCGCTGCTGATCGGCTTCACAGCCCTGCTGTTCGGACAAAAGCGCACCACCACCCAGGTGCAGCAGACCACCCAGGCCACCACGCCACCTGAAATTCCCGCCGCACCCGGCACCGCTCCCAAGCCGGCGACCGCGGCGCAGGCCAGCGCCACCAGCCGCGCACCGGCCGCCAGCGACGGCGATGCAGAGACCGCGTCCGGCAGTGAGACCGACCCTTCAGAAGTCACCATTACCCCGGCGCCGGCAGTGACAGCCCCGGCGCCCACCGGCGAGGGCAGCAACGAGAACGACGAGGCCACCGCCCCCACGACCCCGGAACCAGCCGATCCCCCAGCCACCGACGCTGCTGAACCGGCTCCGGCCGACGCACCAGCTGCCAGCGTTTCTCCGCTGGCCGGCGGGGCCGTGCCGGCCAGCGAAGACCGGGTGCCCACCCGCGGCGACTACCGCATCAGCCTGGGGGGCTTCAGTTCCACAGATACTGCTGTGAGTCAGACGGCCGCTGTGGCTGCGCTGGGCTACACGGTGTACTCCATTGACCTGGGCGAGCAGGTGGTGGCGCAGGTGGGCCCCTTTGCAGACGCAGCAGCGGCCCAGCGCGCCCTGGCGGATATCCAGCGGGCCTATCCCAAAGCAGCGCTGTTTGCGCCGCGTGGCGGTGCTCCTGCTCCAGCGACGGAGAACAACCCAGCGCCCGCCGCCGGGGCAACCTCGCGCGCGGCACCAGCCGCTCCTCAACCGGCAGCTTCCTCGCCAGCTGCCCAGTCTCCCACCACGCCACCCTCGGCCACTCAGTCTGCGGCGCCCCGCCCCGCCCCTGCTGCGCCAGTGCGCCAGCCTCAAGCCACTCCGGCTCCAGCACAGCAGGCTGCGCCCAAGCCGGCCCAACGGGCACCAGCCCAACAAGCCGCCCCCAGGACCACCCAGCCGGCCCCTACCCAGCAAACACCAGCGCGGCAACCCGCGTCTCAGCCAGCTCCGGCCCGCCAGACCGCGGCACAACCGGCTCCCGCACGGCAGGCTCCAGCCCAGACCCGGGCACCGCAGACCCCCGCCCAAGCAGCACCAACCCGCCAGGTATTCACCCAGCAGACCGCGCCCAAGCCGGCACAGCCAGCACCAGCGACTCCGGCGCAGGCGGCCCCCAACCCGGCGGCT
>JAUNHF010000314.1 GCA_030524065.1 Deinococcus sp. | reverse complement strand
CGCAGGTCAGGGCTTAGCCGACCTGACGGCCACCGTGGCGGGCCACAGCTTCCATCAGCGGGCCTTCGGGAACGTTGTCGTCCACGGCCACGGCGCGGCCACCGCCCTGATAGGTCTCGCTCAGGGTGCTGTAGTGGGTGTCCTGGGTGTCGTAGGTATCGTGGTAAGCAGCGTCGTCGGCTTCACGGGCGGCTTCGCCAGCAGCGCCCACAGCGGCGCCCACACCACTGCCCAGCAGGGTCAGGCCGATCAAGGGAGCAGCCAGGCCGCCGGTGGCGACCGTAGCAGCAGTCGCGCCGGCCAGAGCCGCGCCAGCCAGACCAGCGGCAGCGCCGGTTGCAGCGCCTACAGCGGTGCCCTTGATAGCTTCGTCACCCACGCTGCTGCCGTCACGGTCAGCGTCGTAGGTGCCAGCGTCATACGTGCCAGCGCTGTAGTGGTCAGCGGTGTACTGGGTGCCGGTGCTGCGGCCAGCAAAGCCTTCGGTCTGGCCCTGAGCGTAGGCGTGCTGACGGGTGTCTTCACGGACCAGGCCCTGGGTCTTCAGCTCGTTGGCAAAGTCATCGGCCTGCTGCGCGGTCGGAAATACAAAGTGTTTCATGCCCTCAGTTTGACAGCCCGGCCAAGCTCTCCATGAGAACTGACACAATGTAACTTGGGTTAGTCTTGGGCCGCAATTTAAAGGCTTTGACGGTCAGAGTCCAGTAAGTCGGCGGCGTACTTGCCGTTGAGGTATTCCCGCTGGACCGCAGCTTCACGCTCCTGCTCCTCCTGTGCCTGCACGGCGATACGGCGCATCCGCGCTTCGATCAGACCCAGTGATTGGCGCAGCTGCGCCGCGTCACCGTCACTGCGCCTGTGCAATTCCAACAGGGCCGGCAGATCCTGGGTGGCGGCCTGCTGGACCTCGTAGCGCTCACGGCCCAGCGGGTCATCGGCTACAGCGATCAGGGCCGCGTCGGTGGCCGTGATGGTGGCCCGCAGCGCCGGGCGCACTTCGGCGGGCAGGTGTGTGCCGAAACGGTCCCACAGCGCCGCCAGCTCACGCCGGGCCGCCTGGTGCTGCACCTGCTCCTGGGCCTGACCGATGTCTTCCTGCACACGCCGCAGTTGGCGCCGGCCCTGCTGCACCCCCTGGCGGGCGGTGCGTACCCCCAGGTAGGTCAGGCCAAGGCCCGCCAACAGCAACAGGGCCAGCAGGACCCCGCCCAGCGCACCGTGCCCGCTCAAAAAAGCCACCACCGCAAAGAGCAGCAGCAGGGCCAGGGTCGCCAGGCCGCCGAGTCCTGCCAGTGCCAGGCCGAACAGGCGCTGTAGCAGCGGGACACGAGCAGGCGGCTCACCTGCACCGGCCATGGGGGGCGGAGCGGAAGCAGACGGCTCTGGAACCATCGTCCGCAGGCGGGGCTCTACAGACTCGGCCGTGGTCTGCGGCGGGGTTTTCCGGTCGGGGCGGAAACGCGTCACATTCCAGATGATAGGCCAGCGACGGCGCCGCAAAAGAAAACAGACCACCCGAAACAGGCGGCCTGTCAGCACCTCCATGGTCTAGAACCTGGCGCTGTGGCTCAGAGCTTGACCTTGACGCCCACCTTGGCCTTGAACACGGTGCTGGGCTGGTTGAAAATGGCGTCCTGGGTGGTGTAAGCCGCGTCGCCGGGGCGGCTGGTTTCGCTGCGGCCGCTGGCGTCGGTGTAGGTGATGTTGCCGCCAAAGAACTGGTCCACACCCACGTCGCCCAGCACGCTGAGGTTGCTGGCGACCGGATAGGCCACCTGTAGGCCCGCGCCTACGCCAAAAGCGTTGCTGGCATAGGTGGAGGTGTTCTTGTCACCGTCGGTGACGCTGGACTTGAAAGCGCCGTAGCGGCCACCGGCGTACAGCGTGGTGTCAGCGCCGGGAGCCAGCTGACCCAGCCGGTAGGTGCCGTCTACACCCACCACAACCCGCTGGCCGGATTCGGTGTAGCCCGCCTGGGCAAAGTCGAACAGGCCGCCGGTCACTTCTTTATCGTTCACGGCGTCGCTCACCTTGGTCAGGCTGCCGCTCACCTTGACGCCCAAAGGGCCCACCACGGCGGGCACGTGCACAAAGGCTTCGGCGCCGGCGCCGCCCGCTACCCCACCGGTCAGGCCCAGTTCCACGCCGGTCTGGCCCACTTGCACACCACTCTGCGCACCCGCAGTACCCAGGGTTGCCAGGACCATCACTGTCAGCATTTTCTTCATGGGTTCAGTCTACCCCCAGCCGGGTGACTGGTTTCTGAAGCTGCCGCCAGACCCAGCTCATCTGACGGGAGCGGGGCAGGCAGCGGGGCGTACTGCACAGCATTCG